>CALJIC010000308.1 GCA_937974195.1 uncultured Roseiflexaceae bacterium
GAGAACGCGAACCGTGCCAGTCTGCCCGTTGTCATGCCCACCTCCACCGATGCCCAGTGAGGTGGCACCTTCTGGCGGGGAGGAGGGCGAGAGGGACAGCGAGCCTCTCGCCCTCAAGCACGCTCTGACCGCTCCGCGTACCCCCTGTACCTGACAGGCGCGGGCAGGTGTGCTAGAATAGCCGCCTTGAACGAGAGCTGATCGATGCGAACGAGACGCGGAATTCTGCTCTTTGCGCTGTGTGCCGCGCTGCTCGTGGCCGGTCTGGCGCTGGTGGCGCGCGAACGGCTGGCGCGCTGCGCCTACATCCCGCTCCTGGCCGAGCCGCTGCTCCCGGCGCCGGACTTCTCGCGCCTCGCGCCGGCGCCCTCGGGGGTGCTGCTCCCGGTCGGCTGGAGCGCGCCCGCCGTCGGCGTCCAGGTCGGCGACTTCACCGTGACCGGCAGCGGCCACTCCTTCCAGCTCCTCGGCATCGCCAACGCGCTCCGCACCCCGGAGGTGCCGGTGCGCCCGGGCGCGACGTACTGCGCGACGGCCCAGGCGCTCGCCGACTCGCGCGTGTCCGGCACACGGCTGCGCGCCGTCTTCCACTGGCGCGACGAGCGCGGCGAGCCGCTGGGGAGCGACGCGACCGCGTGGCAGGAGGTGCGCCAGTGGCGCGGCCCGTCCGACAGCGGCGGCTGGTCGGTGGTGCGCGGGGCGTTCGTGGCGCCGGAGCGCGCGGCCGCGCTCTCGGTCTCGTTTCACCCGGCCTCGGACGACCGGGTGTACCTGGATCAGATCGTCGTGCGCGCCGGCGGCATCCCGCAGGCCGGCGACCGGCTGAGCGACGGGGCTCCGCCGTCGCTGATCGCCGGCGATCTGCCGGTCGTGGTGCAGCCCTGGCCGGAGGGGCGGCGGGCGGCGGTGTCGTTCTCCTTCGACTGGGAGACGGCGATGGGCGGCCTGGTCCACTCGCGCTCGGTGAACGACCCGGCCTTCGACCCGGACTACGAGCTGCGCGGGATGCGCATGCGCGAGGGGGTGACGACGACGCTGGAGCTGTTCCGGCCGCACGCGATCCGCGCCACCTACTACGCCAACGGGTATAACTTCCTGCTCGGCAACCAGGACCGGCGCACGTTCATGGGGAACCCGACGTTCGTGTGGGCGACGCGCGCCAACCGCTGGACGACGGACAGCTGGGCGAGCACGCCCTGGTTCGCGCCCGACCCGTACGGGACGGTGGCGAGCGACCCGGCCTGGTACTTCGGCGACCTCATCCCGAAGCTTGTCGCCGAGGGGCACGACATCCAGAGCCACACCTTCAGCCACCTGTACGCCGGGCTGGCGAGCGTGGAGGAGCTCGAGGCCGACCTGCGTGAGTGGAACGCGGTTGCGGCCGAGCGGGGCGTGCCCCCCGCGCGCTCGCTGGCCTTCCCATGGAGCGGGAGCGCCGGGATGAGCTACGCCGCCTGGCAGGCGCTGGCGCGGGCCGGGATCACCTCGGTGACGCGCACGAGCGACCAGGCCCAGTACCAGTTCGTCGGCCCCGACGACCCGCGCTGCCGCCCGGTGCCGGGGCACGAGCAGATCCTCGCCTGCCCGGACTTCTACCTGACGGAGCGGACCGCGCCCGACGCGCTGCGGGCGATCGACCGGGCGGTCGACGTGGGCGGCGCGATCGACCTGTGGGCGCACACCGAGGAGGTGGTGACGCCGGCGCAGGTGGCGGCGTGGGGCGAGGTGGTGCGCTACGCGGCGGCCAGGCGCGACGCCGGCGAGGTGTGGATCGCGCCGCTGGCGGAGATCGCGGCGTGGCAGCAGGCGCTGGGCCAGGTGACGCTCACGGGCCACGAGCCGGGCGCCCGGGGCGGGGCGGGGCAGGCGCTCGTCTTTACAATCACGAATGGGAGCATCACAGATTTGAACAGGCTGTCGCTCTCGCTGCCGTTCGAGCCGGCCCGCCTGGCTGTGGACGGCAGCGAGGCCGATTCGCGATACACGATCCTCGGCTCGCAGCTGCTGATCGATCTCAAGGCAGGCCAGACGATGGAGGTCACGGCGTGGCCCGCGTAGCTCTGCCCCCGGCGTGGGTCGGGGCGCTGGCGCGGCAGCGGGGGCCGCTGCGGCTGTACCAGTGGATCTGGCTGGTGCTCTGCACGGCCGGCGGGCTGGTGGTGGCCGGCCCGCGCATCGTCTCGCAGCCGGTGGTGTACCACGCCGTCGCCGAGACGCGCTTCGACACCGCCCAGTACCCGAGCATGTACGCCGACGGCGCGCCGGCGCGCGACTTCTGGATCGCGGTGGACGATGCGAACAACGCCCTGCGCCAGCGGCTGTTCGCGCAGCGCGAGGTCCGGCTCGGCCTGCCGACCTACCGGATCGAGTACCAGCCGCAGGAGCCGGGCACCGTGCGGGTGCTGGGGGTCGCGCCGACGGCGCGCGAGGCGCGCGAGCTGGCGGACCGGGGCGCCGAGGAGCTGGCGCGGCAGATCCAGGCGGCGGGCGGGCGCGAGATCCTGCGCAACCTGCTCAACTGGGAGTTCTCGCAGGTGTTCCGCGGCCAGCCGGCCGAGACGCCGTTCGCCGCGCGGCTGCGCGACATCCTCGAGCTGCGCGCCTTCCCGCTCAGCCGCGAGATCGAGGGCTCCGAGCGGCGCATGACGCTGGAGGACCTGGCGCCGGCCGAGCAGGGCTACCTGGCGCGGGCGCTCGAGTCGCGCTCGGACCTGTGGCGGTTCGAGATCAACACCCGCAACGCGACGCTCGACGCGCTGTGCGGCAGCGCGGGGATCACCGCGACGGCGGCGCGCGAGGCGGCGCTGCGGAGCTGCGCGGCGACGAGCGCCGAGGTGCAGGACGAGCTCACCGCGCGCGACCAGGCCATCCGCCGGCTGCAGGCGATCGACAGCGCGCTGCGCTACCTGATCGAGGAGCGCGGGCTGGCCTTCGCGCCGGACGTGCCCGGCCCGGTGTACCGCGTGCAGGCAGCCACCCCGACGGCGCCGGTGCCGCGCAACATCGGGCCGCTGCTGGCGCTGGCGGCGGCGGTGGGCATGGCCTTCGGCGCCGCCAGCGTCGCGCTGGACCGCAGCGCCGGCGTGATGGCCAAGCTGCTGGAGCTGTGGTCCTACCGCGAGCTGATCCGCAACCTGGTGCTGCGCGACCTGCGCGTGCGCTACAAGGGCAGCCTGCTCGGCTACCTGTGGACGCAGATCGCGCCGCTGCTGCTGATGCTGGTGTTCTGGCTGGTGTTCAGCGTCTTCTTCCAGTCCAGCATCGCCATGTTCCCGGTGTTCGTGCTGGCCGCGCTGCTGCCCTGGAACTACGCCAGCGAGGCGGTGAGCGGCGGGGCGCGCAGCGTGATCGACAACGCGAGCCTGGTGAAGAAGGTCTTCTTCCCGCGCGAGGTGCTGCCGCTGGTGAGCGTGCTCTCCAGCCTGGTGAACTTCCTGCTCTCGCTGCCGATGCTGCTGCTGGTGACGGTCGCGGTGCAGCTGTTCTACCCGCCGCTGCGCGAGGCGGGGCGCCTGACCAATCTGTCGTGGACGCTGGCCTACCTGCCGGTGCTGCTGGCGATCCAGACGCTGCTGCTGTCCGGGCTGGCGCTGGGCCTGAGCGCGCTCGCGGTGCGCTACCGCGACGTGGTCCACCTGGTGGGCATCATGCTGCAGTTCTGGTTCTTCCTGACGCCGGTGATCTACTCGCTGGACGCGATCGGCGGGGTGACGGCGCAGGCGCTGCGCTGGCTGAACCCGATGGCCTCGCTGGTGGAGTTCTACCGCGAGGTGCTGTACGGCAGCGCGGTGCCGGTGCCGAACGTGCCGACGCCGGCCTTCCCGGCGGTGGACAGCGTGCTGCGCGTGCTGCTGACGTCGCTGGTGGTGCTGGCGCTCGGCTACTGGTACTTCCAGCGCCGGAGCGGCGAGTTCGGGGAGCGGCTGTAGGGCTGCGGTGCTGCCCCGCTCCCGCGGGGATGCAGGCGCGCCGCCCTATGCTCCGGCACGCGGTCGGGCTTCGGGTGACGCTTGTTAGGAAAGGCAGGCGCTCCGCCCTGCACCCGGGGCGGGGGCCACCGCCGGCCACCGCCACCCCGGCGCCAGGGCTTGCAGCCCTGGACCCGCAAGGGGTGCAGCCGTGTGCGGAGCGCCCGTGGTCATGCCCGCGCACACCGATGCCGGCTGCGGCTGGAGGACAGTGGTGCAACTCCCGCAGCCGCGGGGATGCAGGCGCTCCGCCCTGCACCCGGGGCGGGGGCCACCGCCGGCCCCCGCCACCCCGGCGCCAGGGCTTGCAGCCCTGGACCCGCAAGGGGTGCAGCCGTGTGCGGAGCGCCCGTGGTCATGCCCGCGCACACCGATGCCGGCTGCGGTAGCCGGCGTGGGACGCACACCGATACTGATTGTGTCCGGTGGCAGTCAGCGTGGGACGCACATTATGCTGGCTGCGTCTGACGGCGGGCGCTGCTGGGTAACGTGCGCTCCGGCAGCCGAGGCATGATAACGGGCGTTGTCGACTGGACTCGATCTCTTTGGGGTCCAGGGGCAACGCCCCTGGCGTGGGGGTGCAGGGGGCCGAGCAGGCCCCCTGCCCGGGGAGCGGGGCGGAGCGCCCGCAGACAGAGCCACTCGGAGCGGGGCGGAGCGCCCGCAGACAGAACCATTCAGCGCGGGTGGAGCGCCTGCGAGCGGAGCGATACAGAAGGAAGAAGCCGGGGTACGGGGCGGAGCGCCCGCACACAGCGCCGTAGGGAGCGCGAGGCCCGCCTCGCACAACAGCCATGTCACCAGCGATCGAGTTCGAGCACGTCTCGAAGAAATTCATCCTCCACCGGGAGCGGCGCGAAGGGCTGCAGGAGCGCGCCGCCGGCCTGCTGCGCCCGCGCCCGCCGTCCGACGAGTTCTGGGCGCTGCGCGACGTCAGCTTCGCCGTGGACCGCGGGCAGAGCATCGGGCTGGTGGGGCACAACGGCGCCGGCAAGAGCACCGCGCTCAAGCTCATGACCCGCATCCTCGAGCCGACCAGCGGCAGCGTCCGGGTCCGCGGGCGCGTCGCGGCGCTGCTCGAGCTCGGCAGCGGCTTTCACCCGGACCTCACCGGGCGCGACAACGTGTTCCTCTACGGCTCGCTGCTCGGGATCGGCCGGCGCGAGATGGCCGCCCGCCTGGACGAGATCGTCGCCTTCGCCGGGGTCGACGAGTTCCTCGATATGGAGGTCAAGCACTACTCGTCCGGGATGTACACCCGCCTGGCCTTCGCCGTCGCCACGTCGGTGGACCCGGAGGTGCTGATCACCGACGAGGTGCTCGCGGTGGGCGACGAGGCGTTCCAGCGCAAGTGTATGGAGCGCATCTACGCCTTCCGCCAGCAGGGGCGCACGATCGTCTTCGTGTCGCACGCCCTGGACACGGTGCGCACGCTGTGCGACACGGCGGTCTGGCTGGACCACGGGGTGGCGCGCGCGGTGGGGCCGGCGAGCGAGGTGGTGGACGCCTACCTGGCCGAGGTGAACCGGCGCGAGCAGGAGGAGCTGGAGCGGCGCGCCGCGGCCGATCCGGACCAGGCCGACCCGCTGCGGCGCTACGGCAGCCGCGAGGTGGAGATCGTCGGCGTGGAGCTGCTCGACGCCGAGGGGCGGCAGCGGGCGGTGTTCCATGCCCGCGAGCCGCTCACCGTCCGCATCCGCTACCACGCGCACCGCCCGGTGCCGCGCCCGATCTTCGGCCTGGCGCTGCACCACGAGGGCGGCTTCCTGCTCAGCGGCCCGAACACGCGCTTCTTCGGCCTGGATATCCCGCAGCTCTCCGGCGCCGGGCACGTCGACTACACCATCCCGTCGCTGCCGCTGCTCGGCGGGCGCTACCTGCTCAGCGCCGCGGTGTACGACGACTCGATGCTCCACCCGTACGACCACCACGACCGGCTGTACCGGCTCACGGTGCAGAGCGACCAGGGGCGCGAGCGCTTCGGGGTGCTGGCGCTGGAGGGGCGGTGGTCGTGGGAGGGGGAGTAGCATCCGGGGGCGGCGGCCGCTCTGGGACGTACTGCAACGACAAGCTATGTCTGAAATCGCTCAGCTGAATAGCCGGCTCGCCGACCCGCGCGTCCTCCGCCTGCCGTTCGACATGGTCGGGCGCTACCGGATGGTCGCCGAGGTGCTCGACGCCGCGCGCCCGCTGCTGGGCACGCGCCTGCGCGTGCTCGATGTCGGCGGGCTGGTCTTCACCCGCCGCGGCGAGGCGCTGCTGCCCGCGCGGCTGTTCCTGCCGGACGACGACGTGACGACCCTCGACCAGCCCGATGTGGACCTGCCCGGCTACGTGCGCGGCGACGGGCGCGGGCTGGCGTTCCCGGACGGCAGCTTCGACGTGGTGATCTCGTGCGATGTGCTGGAGCATGTGCCGGCGCAGGACCGCCCGGCGTTCTGGCGCGAGCTGCTGCGCGTCTCCCGCTACGGCGTCGCGCTGACGGCGCCGTTCGCGTCGGCGGAGGTCGAGGCGGCCGAGCGGCTGCTCTTCGGCTACATCAAGGCTGAGATCGGCGACGAGCAGATTCAGCTGCGCGAGCACCGCGACTTCGGCTGGCCGGAGCTGGCGGCGACGCAGGCGCTGCTCGAGGGCTGGGGGCGCCGGACGCGCGCCTACCCGTCGGGCTATATCCACGCATGGCTGGCGATGATGGTCGCCAAGCACTATCTGTTCAGCCGGACGGACGACGAGGCGCTGCACGAGGCGCTCGATGAGTACTACACCCGCTTCCTGAGCGCGGGCGAGCGCCGCGAGCCGGCCTACCGCCACCTGCTGCTGGTGGAGCAGGAGGGCGCCTGGCTGGACGCCGCGCACGCCGCGCTCGCGCCGACCCTCGCGGCGGACGATGCGCCTGCGCCCGGCTGGCCTGACCTGGCGGGCTGGCTGGCCGAGATGCTCGGGCACTCTGGCCCCGACCAGCGCCCGCTGAGCCAGGTGACGGCGCGGCAGCTGCGGCGGATCGCGGAGCTTGAGGCGGCGCTGGCGCAGCGCGAGGCGCAGGTGGCCGACCTGGAGGCGCGCGCCGCGTGGCTGGAGGGGCAGGCGCGGGCGGCGCGCGGGGCGCTCGAAGCGGTGGAGCGCGGCCGGCTGATGCGCCTCCTGCGCTGGGTGCGGCGCGTGGCGGGTGGGCAGCGGTGAGCGTGAAGACCACATTGCCGGAGGTCGGCGCGCCGTCTGCGGCGTACGGGCTGCGGCGCTCGGCGGCGCTGCCGCTGCTGGCCGCCGCTGCCGCTGTGGCAGCCGTGGGGGCCGGCGCTGGCGGCGAGCTGCTCGGCTGGGCCGCGGGCGGGCTGGCGGGCCACTGGTGGCGCGCGATCCTGATCGGCGGCCTGTACCTGCTGCCGGGCCTGGCGCTGCTGCGCCTGCTCTGGCCGGCGGCCGGCCTCGCTCCGGCGGCGCGCCTGGCCCTGGCGGTGCCGCTGAGCGCCGCGCTGCCGCCCGTGCTGCTGCTGCTGTTCGAGACGCTCGGCCTGCCGTGGGGGGCGGTCGCCACCTGGGGCTACCTGCTCGTCAGCCTGGCGATCTGCTGCGGACTCTGGGCGGCGGACTCGGGGGTGCTGGGGAGACAGGCCGGCGCCGGGCGCGGCGCGCGGGTGGCCCCGGAGCCCGCGGGCGGGCTGGCTGGCCTGGCGCTGCTGGGCGTGTGCGTGGCCGGGCTGCTGGCGCGGCTGTACGTCGTCCGCGAGCTGCCGGCCGGCCTGTTCGGCGACTCCTACCACCACACGCTGATCGCGCAGCTGCTGGTCGACAACCGCGGGCTGTTCCGCTCGTGGGAGCCCTACGCGCCGCTCACGTCCTTCACGTACCACTTCGGCTTCCACGCCAACGCGGCCTTCATCCACTGGCTCACCGGCGCGCCGGTGACGACGAGCGTGGTCTGGGCCGGGCAGGTGCTCAACGCCGCCGCGGCGCCGGCCGCCTTCGCGCTGGTGGTCGTCGCGCTGCGCGGCTCGCCGTGGGCCGGGGTGTGGGCGGCGGTCGTGACGGCCTTCGTGCTCACCATCCCGGCCTACTACGTCGTGTGGGGGCGCTACACCCAGCTCACCGGCCAGGTGGTGCTGGTGGCGGTGGTCGTGTGCTGGGCGCGGCTCGCCGATCGCAGCCTGCAGCTTGCGAATAGCGGGGCGGAGGAATCCCGACTCAGCCTGCGATCTGCGCTCGCCGATCTGCGGGCGGGCTGGCGGCCGATCCTCCTCACGGGGCTTGTGACGGCGGCGATGCTGCTGACCCACTACCTGGTCACGGTCTTCGCCGCGCTCTTCGTCGCCAGCTACCTGCTCGCGGGCGCCCTCGCGCGCCGCTCGTGGCGGGCTATCGGGCGGCTCGCGCTGGCCGGCGGGCTGGCGGCGGGCCTGGCGCTGCTGGTGGCCGCGCCCTGGCTTCTGAACCTGACGAGCGGGATGCTGGTGCGCAACGCGGCGGGCTTCACCAACGGCGAGGTCGACGCGGCGCGGGTCGCTTCCTACACCGCGCTGCCGCTCGTGACGCCGCTGTACGCCAAGGGCTACGTGCTGCTGGCCGCGCTGGCCGGGCTGCTGGTGGCCGTGTGGCGCCGCGAGTGGCGCGTCGCCCTGCCCGCGCTGTGGGCCGCGCTGCTGGTGCTGTGCGTCGTGCCGCAGGTCGTCGGGCTGCCCGGCGCCGGCGCGATCGACCACCTGACCGGGCTGAGCGCGCTCTACCTGCCGCTCGCGCCGCTCGCGGGGTACGCGCTGGCCGCACTCCAGGCGGCCTTCTCCAACCTTGAAGCGCGCTTCACGGCGGGCGGCTCACGCTCGGTCGAAAGCGATGCCGGCGGCGAGCGGCGCGTGGTAGATGAACCGCAGCGCACGACGCTCGGCGGGCGGCGTTCGATCTCCGCAGCGTCCGCGGCGCTCAGGTCCCTCGTGCTGGCCGGGGCGCTGCTGGCGGTCACGGCCTGGGGCACGTCCTGGCAGAACGGGCTGATCGACGGCTCGACCCAGCTCGTCTCCCGCGCGGACGTGGCGGCGATGGAGTGGATCCGCGAGCAGACGCCGCCCGACGCGCGCTTTCTGGTGAACGCCTTCCCGGCCTACGGCGGGACGCTGGTGGCCGGGAATGACGCCGGGTGGTGGCTGCCGCTGCTCGCTGGGCGGCAGAGCACCCTGCCGCCGCTCACCTACGGGAGCGAGCGCGGCCCCTACGACCGCTACGAGTGGGAGGTCGGGCTGCTGTACCAGGAGCTGCGCGGCCGGCGCCTGACCGACGCTCGACCCGTGGCTCTGGACCTGACCGCGCCCGAGGCGGTCGCGCGCCTGCGCGAGCTCGGGGTCACCCACGTCTACAGCGGCGCGATCGCCTCGCCCGGCCCGGACGCCGCGGACCGGATCGACACCGCGAAGCTGCGCGCGAGCGCGGACTTCCGCCTGGTCTACGAGCGCGACGGCGTCGAGATCTTCGAGTTGGTGCGGCGCTGAAGTCAGAGAGGAGGGTTCGGTGTCCAGCGTACGGGCTGCCAGGCGCGCGGAGCTGCTCCAGCGCGTGAGCGACGCGCTCTTCTAAGACCAGCGCGTCGCCGGCGCGGTCCTGGTCGGCAGCGGGGCGGCCGGCTTCCGCGACGACGAGTCTGACCTCGACATCGTCGCGCCTGTGGACGCGGGCCTCGATGCCGCGCTCGTCTTCCGCGAGTGGAAGGGGCGGATCGGGCAGGTGGTGGGGGAGCACTACCAGGCTGACACCGCGGCGACCGAGGCCGAGCATCTGCTCGTCGTCCACTGCCCGGGCCTGCTGGAGCTGGACCTGTCTTTCCCGCCGCTCGCGGAGCTCACCGCCCTCGCGCCGCGCTGGCGCATCCTGTGGGCGCGCTCCGACGCGGTAGCCCGGCGTCTGGAGCAGCCGGCCGCCGCGCCCTCTCAGGCCGCCGAGCTGGCCTACCGCTGGACGCTGCACCGGGCGGTGCACCGTGTCACCGCAGCCGCCCGCGCCCTACGGCGCGGGAACGTGTGGAAGGCCATCCTGCAGATGGACGAGCTGCGCCGCTTCGCGCTCCAGCTGGCCTGCCTGGAGCTGCGCGGAGACACGCATGTCGACGCGCACACCGACGCGCTGCCGCCGCAGGTGCTGGGCGCCTTCAGCGCATCGCTGCCCCCGTCCCCCGATGTGGACAGCGTGCGCCGCAGTCTGGAGGCGTGCGTGGAGCAGCTGCTCGCCCACACCGCGGCCCTCGACCGGCGCTACGGGGTCGGCCACAGCCGCTCGCTGGAGCCGCTGCTCAGCGAGCATCTCCGGGGGGCCGGGCTCGCCTGACCGCGGCCGCGATCATCCGGCGCCTATCGCCTCCAGCCGCGCGCAGACCGCGTCCAGCGCCCGCTCCCAGCTCCAGCGCTGCGCATCGGCGGCGGCGCGCTGGCCCTTCGCGCGGCGCTCCTCGGGGTGGGTGTGGACCCGCCGCAGCAGCTCCACCAGCGCCTCCTCGTCCGGCTCGGCCCAGCGCGCGCCGCGGAAGTACGGCCCCGCCTCGTCGGCCGGCACGAGGCCGCGCACGGGCAGCGGGTAGCCGTTCTCCTCGCTGAGGAAGGCCGCCGGCCCACTCCAGACGGTGGCGATCGCCGGCACCCCGCACGCCATCGCCTCCAGAATCGGCATGCCCCAGCCCTCGCCGCGCGTCGGCAGCACGAAGCAGTCCGCGCTGCGGTAGAGCTCGACCAGCCGCTCGGGGGCGAGCGCCTGGTTGTAGAGCAGCGCCACCGGCGGCGACGGCTCGGGCAGCAGCGCCGCGAGCTCGCGCGCCGGGTTGGCCCCGGGCGCCCGGCAGTCCACCTTCAGTACAAGCAGCACCGGGTCGGCGGGCCGGAACGCGGCGCGGTAGGCGCGCAGCAGCAGGTCCCAGCCCTTGCGCGCGCCCCACTCGAACACCGACAGGAACACCGTCCGGCCGGCGAGGCCGGAGCGGGGCGGGGCGGGCCGGAAGCGCCCCGTGTCCACGCCGAGCGGCACCACGTGGGTGGGGCGGGTCACGCCGCTCGCCGCGAACACCTCCGCGCCCCAGCGGGTGGGGGTCCAGACCTCGTCCATCTGGTTGGCCTGCTCGACCCAGCTGCGCGGCAGGGCGTCGGCCTCGTGCATCGTGAAGCCGATCCGGTAGGCGCCGCTGTTCTTGCTGAAGCGGTCGCCGGGCGCGTACACCACCTGGGGGACGTCCAGGCGCAGCGGGGCGCGCTGCAGCTCGGCGATGCGCGGGTGCAGCCGGCCGGCGGCGAGCAGCTCGTCGTGGTCGGCGCCATACAGGTACAGCGGGCGCACCGCGTACCCGCGCGCATCGAGCCCCAGTGCGAACGCCAGCGACGAGCCGCTGTAGCCGGTGAGCGTGGCGAAGCTGGAGTGCCAGACGATGTGTGGTCGTTCCACGTTGCCCACGCCCCGGCGCTCAGCGCTCCAGATCCCCGGTCGCGAGGTGCTCCTCGATGCGCCGCCGCGCCGCGCGCTCCTGGTCCACCAGCACCACCAGGCTGTCCACCAGCCGCACCAGCGTCGCGTGGACGTCGTTGGCCTGCCGCAGCTCGGGGCCGAGCAGCCACCAGGCGAGCCGCGTCCGCAGCCGCGCCAGCAGCCCCGACGCCGGCGGCGGGCGGAGCTCCCAGCTCCGGTGCAGGTGCTGGAGCTGCTCGGCCAGGAACGGGTCGCCCATCGCGACATCGGTGAGCGCCGGGAGCTCGGCCAGCGCCGGGGCGCCCTCGTGGAGCGCGCGCTCGATCGCCCGGTCGATCGGCTCGTCCGGCCCCGGCGTCACCAGGGACAGGGTGTGTTTGGGCTCGGACATTCGAACTACCCTATCTCGGCGGGCGGCGCGGGGAGGCGTGCCCTCCATTGCGCCTCCCGCGGGGCTGCGGCGAGCATCGCAGGTTACAGTCCCATCTCAAGCTGCCATGCTTGCGTCCTTGAAGCGAGATTGTATCACACCTGATCTTTGCAGCGGGTGTGCGAAACAGGTATAGTGGCATTGTTCTGAGGTCACGAGGAGGTGTCAATGCAGATCCAATCGCGCCATTACGTTACAGCCTTGGGGATTATTGTGCTGCTGCTGGTTGCCGCGCCGGTCGCGCTCGCCGCGATCGACCATGCGCCGGCGCAGTCCGGCTTCACACACCCGCTGAACGGCGACACGGTGCCGGGCAAGCAGATCGGCGACCGGCCGGTCGAGCACGGCTCAGTGGTGATCGCCGATATCGATGGCAACCTCGCCAACGGGCGCGAGGTCGTCGTCGGCGCCAGCGACGGCTGGGTGCGCGCGTTCCGCGCCAACGGCTCCAAGCTCTGGGAGTATCGCACGATGGCCTGCGCCTACCGGGGCTGGAACCTGGGCGATGATGTGATCCGCAGCATGCCGACCGTCGGCGACCTCGACGGCGACGGCAGGCCGGAGGTGGTGGTCGGCTACGGCAGCGTGATGCCGGTCAGCGAGTCCGGCTGCCCGGCCGACAATCGCGGCGGCGTCGTGGCGCTGAACGGCCAGAACGGCAGCGTCAAGTGGAGGTTCCTCACCCCGCTGGAGGATATGAACGGCGGCATCCTCACTGGCGTGATCACCTCGCCGGGGCTCGCGGACGTGGACGGCAACGGCACGCTGGAGGTCGGCTTCGGCTCGCTGAACAACAACGTCTACCTGCTGGACGCCTACGGCAACCAGCTCTGGCGCTACCGCGCCTTCGATACGGTCTGGTCCTCGCCGGCCTTCGCCGACGTGAACGGCGACGGGCGCAAGGAGATGATCATCGGCACCGACTGGGGCCCGGGCAATAACCCGCCCGGCGGCCGGATCAACGCCCAGGGCTTCGTGTACGCCTTCAACACGGCCGGCGGCCCGAACCAGCGCCGCGAGTTTGGCTCTGGCTACCTCTGGCGCCAGCAGTTCGACCAGGTGATCTTCTCCTCGCCCGCGGTCGCCGACCTGGACGGCGACGGGAAGCTCGAGGTCGTGGTCGGCTCGGGCACCTTCTACCCCACCGGCGGCCACTGGGTGAAGGTGCTTGACGCCGCCACCGGCGCCGTCAAGCTGACGCTCAATACGCCCGGGCGCGTGCCGACGACGCCGGCGCTGGGCAATATCGCCGGCGACTCGAAGCTGGAGATCGTCGCGACGGTCGAGGGCGGCCACGTGATCGCCTGGGACGCGAGCGGCAACCAGCTCTGGAGCGTTAAGCCGGTCGACGCGTTCAACATCAGCGCCAACTTCCTCGAGCCCTCGAACTCGCCGATCATCGCCGACCTGGACGGCAACGGGTCGCAGGAGGTGGCCGTGACCGTCTGGAAGTCGGTGGTGGTGCTGCGGGGCGACAACGGGCAGACGCTTGGCGGGAAGACCCTGATGGCCTGGCACCCGGCGCTCTCGACGCCGGCCGTCGGCGACATGGACGGCGACGGCGACCTCGAGCTGGCGCTCGGCAACGCCGGCAACGAGGGCGAGTTCAATGGCAAGGGCTTCCTGTACGTCTGGACTGATTTCGCGTCGTGGCTCAAGAGCCCTGCGGGCTCCAACCGGCCCTACTCGGCGCCCTGGGCCACGATCCGCGCCAATGCTCATGGCAATGGGCTGGTGGCGACCGCCATCCAGGTGCCCGGCGAGCTGCGCTCGCTGCTGCAGACCGGCACGACGCAGAGCTTCTCGTTCCCGGTGCGCGACAACGGCGGCGGGGTGATCAGCTGGAGCGTGAGCGAGAGCGATCAGAACAACATCGTGTCGGTGGACCGCACCAGCGGCACGGATGAGCTGCTCACGGTGACGCTGCGGGCGCCGAACACGCCCGGCAAGTACACCGCGACGCTGACCGTCTCGGGCGGCGGCTTCCCGAGCAAGACGATCGCGATCGAGGTGACGGCGACGTCCAACGAGGTACACCGGACGTACCTGCCTATGACGAGGCAGTGAGCGAGGTGTGAGCGCGCGGGCCGGCGCCGCAGCTTTGCTGCGGCGCCGGCCCTTTTTTTCGCTGAAGGGCCCGAGCCTACTGGTCCCGGCCGGCCTCCCCCAGCCGCGCCTCGAGCTCGGCGACGCGCGCGCGGAGGGCCTGCAGCTCCTCGCGCTGCGCCAGAAGCTGCTGCTCGAGCAGGGCCGTGCGCACCAGCACGTGCCCGCCGGCCACGTCCTCGAAGCGCTGCTCGAGCCAGTGCTGGTTCCTGACCAGGGCGGCCAGCACGCGCACGACCGCGCCGTGGAAGACGTTGACCTGCCCCCACTGCGGCGCGCCGTACCACCACGTGGCGCGCCGGACCAGCCTCTGGAAGCGGTTGATCGCCCAGCCGAGCATCGGGCGGCGCGAGACGACGATCGCGTGCTGGTCGATCGCCCAGCTTGCGTGCGCCGCGACGATATTCTCGGCCAGGTACGGGTCGCCGCGCACGATCTCGAGCAGGCGCGGGTCGACGCCCTCCGGCGCCTGCGGCCGGTCCTCGCCCTGCCCCTCGAGCGCCCGCTCGACCGCCGCCAGCGCGTCGGCGGCGTTCTCGCTGTCGGTGTGTGACCAGTAGATTGTCATTGGCTCCGCCTCATGTGTGATCTACGCGGTGCGGTCAGAGCGTGCTTGCGGGCGAGAGGGGTTGCGACCCCTCTCGCGCTCTCCCCCGCCGGAAGGGGCTGTGCAGCCCCTTCCGAACCATCCCCGCAAGCGGCGCCACCTCCCCTCGTTCGCCCGTTGTCATGCCTCAGCACACCAGCCGCACGTCTCAACCGCACTGCCCGTTGCCGTTGCAGCACACCAACTGCGCGTCTCAGCCAACCTGGGCATTGCAGCGCATCAGCCTGTGCCTGGAGCACGGGCATCGGTGTAGATGGGCATGACAACGGGCGGTGGAGTTGACCCGCTTTCATGGACACCTCGGATGGGGTATCATCTGACGAGCCAA
>CALJIC010000309.1 GCA_937974195.1 uncultured Roseiflexaceae bacterium
CGGCCCCCTCCAAGGGGACGCCGAGGCGCAGGCGGGACAGCTGGCGCAGCTCGTTCACCCGCAGCGTGGCGGCCAGCGCCTGCGCCAGCCGCTCGGAGAACGGGTCGAGCGGCGCCGGCGGAAGCTCGGCCGCGCCGAGGACCGGCGGGGCGGAGCTCAGCAGCCCCAGCTGCGCGGCGAGCCGGCGCAGCGACGGCGCGTTCGGGCTGGCCTTGAGCGCCCGGCTGAGCAGATCGTGGCGCCCGCGGCGCTCGGCCCAGCCGATCACATCGCCGATCACGTCGGGCAGATCGGTGTCCGAGGTGATCGTCTCGAGCGCCTGGTTGTACTCGGACCTCAGCAGCTGCTCCACGGCGCTCGGCGAGGGGAGCGCCTCCTGGAGCGCGGCCCGAAGCTGCGCGACGTCCTCGCTGGCCAGCGCCCGGTCGCGCAGGTTGCGCGCGAGCGCCTGCAGCTCGAGCTCGAGCTTGGAGCCGACCACGATCGAGATCGCGTTCTCGATCACCCGGATCACCGGGTAGGAGCCGTCCGGCAGCGGGGCCCACACATCGCTGTCGGCGACGTCCAGGATGGCGTGCAGCTCGGCCAGCGGGATATCCGAGAGCTTGACCGTCGCCCGCAGCGGGGAAGGCAGGCCGGCGAGCAGGATGCGGCGGACCGCCTTCTCCTCGATGTTCGGCAGCTGCAGCAGCAGCCGGATCAGCTGGTCGCGATCGTCGTTCCGCAGCAGGCCCATGGTCGTTCACCTGCGATCTGCGCGGTGGCCTGGCCCCGCGCCCCCCTGAAGGATCTCGGAGGGCCTGCGGCCCTCCGCACCTCTCTGCTGCTTTGGCGGGGCCGCAACCCTCCACGCCTCCCATCGGAGTGCCGCCCGATGTACCCGCAGCTCTCCGAACCTTCTGGCGAAGAGCTTCTCTAGCACACCTGCGGCTCGCCAGACCGCCCTGCCGCTCGCCGTACCTTCCGGCGAAGAGCTGCATCAGAGTTCACGGCTCTTCGGAGCTTCTCGTAAGGAGGGCAGGCGGCATCAACCAAATCATTCCTGTCAGATACCGATGGCCTGCGCGACGCCCTCGCTCTTGAGGATGGCGCTGAACGGCACCCCCTGATTATAGCCGCCCACCTTGTCGCCCGCGTGATGCAGCGCCACCAGCTCGAGCTCCTTGTTGAGACACGGCGAGCCGGAGGAGCCGGCCTCGGTGTTCGTCAGGTACCTGACGCGCCGCTCGTCGAATGAGTGCACGCCATCGAACGCGAGCTTGAGCGGCTTCCCAGAGGGATGCTGGATGATGACGATCAGCTCCTGGTTGCGGAAGGTGCGCGCCACAGGCCTGAGCCAGCCGCGCAGCTTGCTGCCCGCCACATCCCCCGCCGGATCGTCGCCGGGCCGCCCCTTGACCCGCAGGAGCGCGAAGTCGAGCTGCTCGTAGGGGCTCCTCGGCAGAGGCTCGTCGGCGAGCACCAGGTACTCTTTGCCGTCGGACACCGTGCGGCTCTGGGCATCCACGCGGTAGTCGAACCGCAGCACCGTCTGCGCCAGCCGCTCCGGCCGATCGATGACCGTGTCGACGACGTGATAGTTGGTGATCACCAGGTCCGGACCGACCAGGAAGCCGGTTCCGGTCTTATCCGGCGTCTCGACGCGGCACACCGTCTGGATCGCGGCCATCATCCCGGTCAGGAACGGCTCGGCGTCGAGCAGCGCCATCGCCTCCTTGATGATCGCCTCCGGCAGCTCCCGGCTCCCCGAGACGAGGCCGGCGCGGCTGTTAGCGGTGTCGAGCAGCGCGCGCAGATCGGTCGCGAGCCTCTGGCCAGCGACAAGCCGCGCGGCGTTCTCGATCACGCGCGTGATCGGCCAGGTGCCATCCGCGAGCTGCGCCCACTCGCCGTCGACCGTGTCGACAATCGCCGCCACATCGATCGCCGGGATGCCGACCGAGATGATGTTGAGCGTGATGGTCTCCGGCAGGCCACTGAGCAGGTTCTGGCGAACGGCCGGGAGGGCGATGTTCGGCAGCTTGACGAGCAGATCCTTGAGCTTATCTTGCTCGCTGACGGTGAGGAGGCTCACGGAGAACTCCCTTCGGCCCGGCGATGATGTCGCAGCCAGCCCACGGAGCCGAAGACTTCCGCCCTTCGGCCCCAATGCTGCGGCAGCTGCGGGCTCAGAAACGCGCCGGCGTGAATCATCAAGCAGATCGAGCCCTAGGCGCGGATGCGGCGCAGGCCGTCCTCGAACAGCTGGCGGATGTTCTTCGACACGCCGCGGCGGAAGCCGCCCTCGCTCTCGTCCCGGAAGGCGGCCGGCCAGCGCATAGGAAAGGCAGGAGCCGAGCGGCGGCTCAGGCGCCGCAGCCCGGCATCGTCGCCGGCAGGTGGGCGCGTATCGATCGTATATGACGCAGCTCCATCATAGCTAGAGAAAGGAAGCTTGTCTAGCATCTTGTGCATATGCCCAAACCGGCGCCATCGCTCGTTCACTCCAACAGCGAGGGGTGCGCGTGCCTGGACGAGCGACGAAGGCTGACAGCCGCACCCTCCTCGAGAGGGGCGCATATTGCCTAGCCATGCCTGCTCCTCTATAATCAGGCTGTGCCTCCCCGGGAACTGAAAGGTGCTGCCGTGAGCCTGCTGACATCCGAGGAGCGCGACAAGCTGATCGACTTGCTCGCACAGCTCCCTAACGTCGAAACCCCTGCGGTGCGCAACAGTCTGCTCGTCGGTATGCCTGATTCCACTCGATTGAACATCCAGTCCGCGGGCATCCCGCTCATCGACCTCAGGAGCATGGTCGAGATCGCCGATAGCGACAGCGCGCAGCAGGCTGATGGCAGCTGGCCGATCCTGCGCGTTATCACTAATGCCGTCCGCATGGTTCGGGGCAGCGCGCTGGCCATCAAGCTCCAGCAGCTCCACGACGCAGCCGCGGCGCGCGCAGTGAAAGCGAGCACGGCGCCCGCCTCCGGGGCGACTAGCCCTGGCCCGGCGCGGGCAGTGAATACGGACGCGCTGCGCGGGCTGCTGACAGCCGCCTGCAGCGCGTCGGACCTGACGACCCTGTGCTACGACTACTTCACCGAGGTGTACGAAGAGTTCGACGCGGGCATGACCAAATCGCAGAAGGTGCAGCTGCTGATCGACTACTGCGGGCGCAACGGGCGCACCGAGCAGCTGCTCGCGCTCGTCGAGAAGAAGAACCCGTACCAGTACAACCGCTTCAAGGCCGATCTCCGGCTGCCGTAGAGCCGCGCGCTGATCGGAGCCTCTGTGCCGGATGAACCGCTATGCCGTTCCTCGATGACAACGAGCGCCGGGAATTCGTCGACCTGCTCGCCGAGCTCCCGAACATCCAATTGGTCGCCGTGCGCCACTTCCTGCTCGCGGGCGTGCCGAAGGCGGTAGCGCAGACCATCAGGTGGAGCGATATCCCGATCATCGACCTGCAGGCAATCGTGGATACGGTGGACAGCGACAGCGCCGAGCAGCCAGACGGCACGTGGCCGATCACCCACGTCTTCAAGAACGCCATCCGGCTCGCCAGGGCTACTGCGCTCGAGGGCAGGATCAAGGCGCTCCTCGAGCGCGTCGAGCGGCGAAACAGGCCGTACCACGCCCAGCCGCAGCTGCTCGTACCCGCCCCGCACACCTTTGACCTGGACTGCATCCGCAGGTGCGCCAACGCGCTCGAGCAGCCGGGCAAGCTCTTCGCCTTCGCGGTGCCGTGCCACAACGAGCACTTCATCCGGGCGTTCTGCGACCGGCTGCAGCAGATCGTCGGCCGCCAGCACCTGCAGTTCAGCCCGGACCTCGCCGGCTTCACGCTGTACGCGGCCGACGCCGCGAGCCGGCCGCAGCAGTGCGCGGCCAAGATCGCCCAGCTGCGCCGGAGCAGGAACAAGCGCGACCTGCTCTGCCCCGTCCGGCTGGAGACGGAGAAGGCCGATGAGGCGCAGGCGCAGGCGCAGGCCGTGTGGAGCGCGGTCGTGGAAGGGCTGGACGCGGAGCTGGCCGATCGGCGGCTCATCTGCGTCTTCTTCAGCCGAGCCAGCTTCCCGCTGCCGCAGAATCCGCTGCCGGTGATCGCGCTCGACCCGCCGCGCCCCGGGCGAGCCGACGTGCGCGAGTGGGTCAACGCGGTCATCGCCTACATGGCCTGGGACGAGCGCCACGGCGACGCCTGGGTCGAGCGGATCGTCGCCGGGTGCGAGACGCACGCGGACCTGGAGATCCGCACGGTCTACTCGCGCCTGTACGACGCCTGGAGTCTGATCACCGACTCGCAGCCGCCGCGTCCGGAGGACGTCCTGGCGCAGATCATCTAGAGGTGCCCCATGCCAGAGCCGCGCCGCATCGACCTCTCCATGTCCTTCTCGATGGAGCAGTATCTCGCGCTGCCAGACGAGCGCCCGATCGAAGACCCCGCGCTCGACCCGATCCCTGAGCGGCTCGAGGCCGAGCACCTGCGGCTGACGCAGCGCGAGGTGTACCGGGCGGACCCGGCGCTGGTCGAGGCGGTGAACCTGGCGATCGCGCTCGGCCGGCCGCTGCTGCTGCAGGGCGAGCCGGGCTGCGGCAAGACCCGCCTGGCGTTCGCGCTGGCCTACGCGCTGGGGCTGCCACTCGAAGTGAGCCCGATCAAGTCCACCAGCCGCGCCCAGGACCTGCTCTACACCTACGACGCGGTCCGGCGGCTGTACGACGCGGAGCTGGCCGGGCGCGGCAAAGATGGCCGGAGGGCGATCGAGACGCGCAACTACATCACCCTCGGGCCGCTCGGGCGGGCGATCCAGCGCGCGACCTACGGCCGGCGCTCGGTGGTGCTGATCGACGAGATCGACAAGGCCGACCTGGACTTCCCCAACGACCTGCTGTGGGAGCTGGACCGCCTCGAGTTCCGCGTGACCGAGGCGCCGGAGCTGCACTACGCCGTCAGCGACCCGGCGCTGCGCCCGATCGTCATCGTGACCCACAACGAGGAGAAGGCGCTCCCCTCGGCCTTTCTGCGCCGCTGCATCTTCCACTACATCAGCTTCCCCGAGCGGGAGGACGACCTGTGGCAGATCCTGGCCGCCCACCGCGCGGCCGGCGAGGCGCTCGGGCGCCGGGCGATCGAGGTGCTGCTGCGGCTACGCGCCATGCCCGACCTGGCGAAGAAGCCGGGGATCAGCGAGCTGCTCGACTGGGCCGGCTACCTGGCGGCGATCGAGGCGAAGGAGGACGAGCTGGACGCGATCCCCTACATCGGCGCGCTCCTCAAGCAGCACAGCGACCAGGGGCGGGCGCGCCAGACGCTGCAGCAGCCGTGAACGAGGAGCCGTTTCTCTGGGCGCTGTTCCAGCAGCTGCGCCGCCGCCGCTTCGCGCTCGCTCCGGAGGACTACGAGGAGCTGCGCGCCGCCCTGCGCCTCGGGTTCGGCTGGGACTCGCGCGAGGCGCTCCGCGAGCTGTGCTGCGCCCTGTGGGCCAAGTCGCGCCGCGAGCAGGAGACGCTGCGGGCGCTGTTCCAGCAGCTCGCGCCGCCCGACCTAGACCTGCTGGCGGCCACGGACGCGCCCTCCAGCCGCTATGAGGCGAGCGGACCGGCGCGCGACGAGGCGGAGCCGCCGGGCGCACCCGAGCCTCAGGGCGCCGAGCCTCAGGCAGCGGAGGCGGAGCTGTGGCCCACGGGCGGGCTGCCGCCGATCACACTGGGCGGCGCCCCGCTCTCCGAGCGCCCGTTCGTGTTCGCGCCGCAGTTCCCGCTGAGCTACCGCGAGGTCGCCCAAGCCTGGCGCCGGCTGCGCCAGCCGGTCCGCGAGGGCCCGCCGGTCGAGCTGGATATCGACGCGACGGTCGCCCGCCGCAGCCGGACCGGCGTGCCCGGCCCGCCGGCACTCGTCCCGCGGCGGCGCAACACCGCGCGCCTGCTGCTGCTGGTGGACCGGCACGGCTCGATGGCGCCGTTCCACATCTTCGTGGATGAGGTCTGCGCGGCGATCGTCGAGTCCGGCCGGCTCAAGCAGGCCGCGCGCTACTACTTCCACGACACGCCGGCGAGCGGCGCCGACGACTCACTGCTCGAGGAGCTCGGCGGGGCGGGCGGGCTGCGGCTCGACCCGGTGCTGCCGCGCGTGCAGCCGCTCGACCAGGACGACGTCTACGAGGACGCGGATCTCCTCAAGCCGCGCCGGCTCGCCCCGGTGCTCGACGCCTTCGCCGGCGCCAGCGTCGTGCTGATCAGCGACGCGGGTGCGGCGCGCGGACGGGTGGACCTGCTGCGGCTGCTCGACACGACGGCCTTTCTGAAGGCGCTGGCTGCGCGGCAGGCGCGCGTCGTCTGGCTCAACCCTCTGCCGCGCAGCTACTGGGCTCGCAGCACCGCCGCGCAGATCGCCCGGCACGTCGCGATGCTGCCGCTCGACCGCGAGGGAATCCACCGCGCGGTGAACGTGCTGCGCGGCCAGCCCACCCACGTGGAGCGCCCGATATGAGCGCGGACGAGGCCCTCCAGCTGATCGACGAGTTCCGGCGGCGGCGCGGCGACCTGCGCCTCGCCCGCCACGCGGCGCTGCCCGCCGCGCTCAGCCCCGACCTGGTGCACCTGCTGCGGGTGAACTTTCTGCTGGACGAGCCGGACCCGCCGCCGGCCACCGCCGAGTTCGACCTGCTGTTCTCCCCGCTGTGCCACGAGATCGGCGAAGGGCTGTACGCCATGGAGCCCGGGGTGCGCGCGGTGCTGCTGCGCGAGACGCAGGCGCTCTACGGCGACGAGCGGCTGCGCGACATCGCCTCGCTGCTGTGGCAGTACACCCAGCGGACACACATGTGGGCCGATCGCCCCGGGCTGGAGCGCGCCCAGCAGCTCACCGCGCTCAACTTCCTGGCCCCCGAGCGGGCGCTGGCCTGGCTCGCCGCGGCCGAGGAGCAGAGCGGCCGCGACACGGCCGTCGAGCAGCCCTGGCTCGTCGCCATGCGCCGCGAGCTGGCGCTCCGGCCTGAGGCTGGTGAGACTGTGCCACCGGCTGCGGCCCGGCAGCTTGAACAGCACCGGCACACGCTGGCTGACGCGGTGTGCCTGATCGAGATGCCGGACCAGCAATGCACCGGCTTTCTGGTCGGCCCGAACCTCGTGATTACCCTGGTCGGCCCGCAGGTGTTCGACGATACGCAGGCTGAGGCCACGGCAGTGACGTTCGAGCGCGACGGCGTGCCGTTTCGCTGCACGATAGCGGACTACCGGAGGCTGGCATTCCCTGGCGCCGAGGGGCGCTACGCGGTGGAGGTGGTGGTTCTGCGCGTGAGCCCCACGCCCGCCGCTTCAGCAGGGGCAGGCTCCTGGCTCACGATAGGCAGCGATCCGCCGCAGGAGGGCGCGCCGATCTGCACCTGCTTCTTCGACAAGGCTCGGCAGAAATCCTTCGCCGTCGGCGTGGCGCTCGGGGAAGGGCGTCTCGGGATCGGGCACACTCTCGACGTGAGCTTGGGCGCGATGGGCGCCCCGATCGTCAACCTGGAGGGCCAGGTCGTCGCCATCCCCGTCGGCTACCATTCGGACGACGGGCAGCAGTTTGCGCTGCCGCTCCAGCCCGTCGCGGAGCAGTTGAGTGCGGCGCTGCGCGAGCTGCGCGGCGAGCCCGCAGAACCGCAGCGGCAGGCGAGCGACGTGGCCCTGCGGGTGGTCCCGCGCATGCTCTCGGTGGTCGTGCACGAGTCCGAACCGTACATCGCCATCCTCAACCTCAACTGCGAGCTCACCAACGACGGCGCCGCTCAGGTGACGGTTCAGCAGCTGGAGGCGGAGCTGACGACGCCGGGCAACCGGCGGCTGCGGCTCGTGTGGAATGTCTTCTACGACTTCCAGCCATCCGGGCAGGCCGGTGGCAGAATGACGAAGACCACCGACGCCGGCCCGATCGAGATCGCAGCGAGCGAGCGCAGGTCGCTGGGGGTCCAGTTCCTGGGCGGCGCGGTGCAGCCGCGGCAGTTCTGGCCGCCGGGCGTATACACGCTCGAGCTCACCGGGCTGGTGACCGGGCAGCCGGGAAGCGAGCCTGCCAGCGTCCAGCAGCGGTTTACGGTCACCGTCGGAATCGCCGAGTCGAACCAGGTGCGCTACTGGTCCAGGGCGACGGAGGCCCAGTGGCGGCAGCTGCGCGACCCCGACCGGGCGGTCGGGATCCCGGTGCGCATCGAAGACGCGGAGCCCCAGGCGCCCACGGCGCCGGACGAGCCGCGTGAAGGCGCGCCCCTCCCCCTCGCGGTGCTCGGCGGCTTCTTCGTGCCTCCGGGCGAGCGTATCGAGCTATCGGTCGAGAACCGGATGGCGATCGACGCGCTCGCGCAGGCGCGGGCGACCGGAGGCTACATCCTTCTCGCATACGTCCCCTCGCTCCAGTACGAGCCCTACGCGCTGGGCGAGACGCGCGAGCTGCCCCCGTTCGGCGTGCTGGCGCGGGTCGACGAGGCCAGGCTGAGCGAGGGGGAGGCGCTGCCGGTCTTCACTATCGAAAGCCGCGAGCGCGTGCGGCTCCTATCCGCCACGCAGGTCGCGCCCTTCTACACAGCGGCGTGGAAACGAGACGCGCCTCGGGCGCCGGCCGGGCAGGACACGGAGCAGCTCTACGCGAACGTCCAGCGCCAGCTGGAGACCTTCGCGGCGCTGCGGCCGGCGCATACGGCGCAGGTCGCACGGCTGCGCGAGGGGCGCGACATCGGCGCCCTGGCGGACCGGCTGATCGGCATGGTGCCGTACCTGGAGGAGACCGAGCGGCTGGAGCTGTTCTACGAGGAGGACGGGCTCACCCGGCTGCAGCGGGCGTCCATCGCCTTGCAGCGGGGGATCGAGAAGACCCGGCGCCGCGATGAGCTGCTGGCGCAGGCGCGCGCAGCGGTGGAGGGCGGCGAGCCGCTGGCGATCGCCGAGGCGCTCGGCACGCTGCTGGCCGAGTTCCCCGACGACCCCGAGGCACAGGAGCTGCAGGAGGAGGCGCTCGAGCGGCAGAACGTGCCGGAGCGCACCGCCGACACGCCGCGCCGCAAGGGGCAGAGGACAGAGGAGTCGCGGGCAGATGCACCCGAGGGCGCGAGCGGCCCGCTGACGCAGGAGGAATTCGAGCGCGAGGCCCGGCTTGGGATGGAGGACTTCGAGCGCAACGCCGTCCGTGACGCCTACGGGCGCTTCGAGCAGCTGCTGGCGCGGATCGAGGCCCAGCCAGAGGGACAGCAGCCCGGCCGCGGCTCTGCCGAGCACGCCATCACACTGCACTGGCTTGGCAGCTGCCTGATGCGCATTGGTGACCTCGAAGGGGCCGAAGCGCGGCTGAGTGATGCGCTGGAGCTTTACCGGGTACATGGCGCCACACGGGAGGCGGCGCATGCGCTGCAGGATCTGGGGCAAATCCACCTCGCGAGGGGCAACGCGCTATCAGCGATCGCGTGCTACGAGCAGTCTCTGCTGGTGATGCGCGAGATCGGCGACCGGTGGGGCGAAGGGTTCGCCCTTGGCGGGCTGGGGAATGCGTACGCCAGCCTGGGCGAGCATCAGCGCGCCATCGA
>CALJIC010000310.1 GCA_937974195.1 uncultured Roseiflexaceae bacterium
GTTCTTGGTTCTCACATGTCCTCGTCCTCCAGAAGAGTCGTCATCAAGCTAGGCTCGAACGTCCTCACCGCCGGCACCGACCGCCTCCACCGCCCGCGGATCGTCGAGCTGGTGCGCCAGATCGCCGAGGCGCGCGCCGCAGGGCTCGAGGTGGTGCTGGTCAGCTCCGGGGCGCAGGCCGCCGGCCGCGAGCGCCTGCAGATCTACGGCACCCGGCGCGACATCCCGCTCAAGCAGATGCTCGCGGCCGTTGGCCAGAGCCGCCTCATGCACCTCTACGAGCAGATCTTCGACCTCTACAGCATCCCGGTGGCTCAGACGCTCCTCACCCGCGATGATCTGCGCGACCGCCACCGCTACCTGAACGCCCGCAACACCCTGCTCGCCTGCCTGGCCCACGGCGTGCTGCCGATCATCAACGAGAACGACGTCGTCGCCGTCGATGAGATCAGGGTCGGCGACAACGACAACCTCTCGGCGCTGGTGGCTAACCTGGTGGACGCCGAGCTGCTGCTGATCCTGAGCGACATCGACGGGCTCTACACCGCGGACCCGCGCCGCAACCCCGATGCGACTCGCATCGCCGAGGTGCCCGAGATCACCGAGGAGATCTACGCGCTCGCCGGCGGCACCGGGAGCGAGCGCGGCACCGGCGGCATGGTCACCAAGATCCAGGCCGCCGAGCTGGCCACGCGCAGCGGGACGAGCGTCGTGATCGCCTCGGGCGGCGAGCGCGAGGTGATCAGCCGGGTGCTGGCCGGCGAGCCGCTCGGCACCCGCTTCCCGGCCGTCGCCACGCGCCTCGAGAGCCGCAAGCGCTGGGTGCTGGCCGAGACGGCCCGCCACAGCCGCGTGGTGGCGGACGAGGGCGCGACGCGGGCGCTGCTCGAGGGCGGCAAAAGCCTGCTGCCGGCCGGCGTGACGCAGGTGGAGGGTGACTTCGAGCGCGGGCAGACGGTGCGCATCTTCGCCACCAACGGGCGCGAGATCGCCCGCGGGCTGGCCCAGTACGGCGCGAACGACCTGCGGCGCATCATGGGCCTGCGCTCGAGCCAGATCGCCGAGACCCTCGGCTACGACTACGGCCCGGAGGTCGTCCACCGCGACGACATGGTGCTGCTGTAGCATCCGCTGGGAGTACGCTGGGGGGATGGTCGCCGGTCCTGGCAGCTGCGTGGTGTGCGCTTCGTGTCTGCGCGCGCTCGTTGTGAAGGGGCCTCAGCGCCGGTAGCGCAGGTCCCACCAGCAGCCGAGCCGCTGCGGCTGGCCGCTCATCCGCACGATCTGCGCCGGCTCGGGCGCGGGGGGCGCCCCGGGCTCAACCGCGGCGACCAGCTCGCGAAGCGTGAGCGCCCGGCTCTTGCGCCGGAGCGCGCTGTGCTTCTCGGGGCCGACGAGGATGAGGCCGCGCTGTTTGATAGTGACCATGACCGTTCTCCTTTGTGGCGTCGTCGCCGCGTGTTACCGTACCACTGAAGCGAACGGCCGCGCGCGAGCCTTTCCCCCGGCCGGCGCCTAAGGGAACTCCGTAACAGAGGCTCGGCTAGATGTCTCATGCCGCTGGGAGCGCCGCGCCACGGGGGCCGGGCGAGGCTTCGTGGTATGATAGAGGCGCTGGAAGGAGCTAACCATGATCGACCTCACACAGATGGGGCAGCGGGCGAAGGCCGCGGCGCGGCAGCTGGCCCGCGCCACCACGGAGCAGAAGAACGCGGCGCTCGAGGCGCTCGCCGCCGCGCTCACCGACCGCTCGCGCACGGCGGAGCTGCTGGAGGCCAACGCCGCCGACGTCGAGGCCGGGCGCGCCGCCGGGCTCTCCGCCGCGCTGCTCGACCGGATGCTGCTGAACGAGCAGCGCCTGGCCGGGATCGCCGCAGACACCCGCAACGTCGCGCGGCTGCCCGACCCGGTCGGCGAGCAGTTCGACCACGCCACGCTGCCGAACGGGCTGCGCGTCCACCGGCGGCGGGTGCCGCTCGGCGTGGTGGGCGTGATCTACGAGGCCCGCCCGAACGTCACCGTGGACTGCGCCGCGCTGTGCATCAAGAGCGGCAACGCCGCCATCCTGCGCGCCGGCAAGGAGATCACACGCTCCAGCGCCGCGCTCGCCAGCCTCATCCAGGGCGCGCTGGCCGAGGCCGGCCTCCCCGGCGACGCGATCCAGGCGATCGACAACCCCGACCGGGCGCTCGTGGAGCAGCTGCTGCGGCTGGACCGCTTCGTGGACGTGATCATCCCGCGCGGCGGGGCGTCGCTGCACCAGTTCTGCCGCGAGCGCGCCACCATCCCGGTGATCACCGGGGGCATCGGGGTCTGCCACGTGTACGTCGACGAGCACGCGGACCTGGCGAAGGTCGTGCCGATCGTCCACAACGCCAAGGTGCAGCGCCCGAGCGTCTGCAACGCGCTCGACACGCTGCTCGTCCACCGCGCCGTGGCGCCGCAGGTCCTGCCAGATGTCGCGCGCGACCTGCTGGCGGCGGGCGTGGAGCTGCGGCTGGACGAGGAGTCGCTGGCGATCGTCAACGCCGCCGGCATCGCCGGCGAGAAGGTGCTGCCGGCCAAGGAGGGCGACTTCGGCACCGAGTTCATGGCGCTGATCCTCTCGGCGCGGGTGGTGGGCGGCCTCGAGGAGGCGCTGGAGCACATCGCGCGCTACGGCGACCACTCGGACGCGATCATCACCGAGGACCCGGCGGTGGCCGAGGCGTTCGTGGCGGCCGTGGACTCGTCGGCGGTGTTCGTGAACGCCTCGACGCGCTTCAACGACGGCGCGCAGCTCGGCCTGGGCGCCGAGATCGCCGTCAGCACCCAGAGGCTGCACGTGCGCGGCCCGATGGCGCTGCGCGAGCTGACGACCTACAAGTGGGTCGTCGAGGGCGAGGGACACGTCCGGGCGTAGCAGCGCCGGGTGTCGAACGGCCGCTATCCGCGAGCCGCCCGTGGAAGCGCAGGCCAGCGCGAGCGTGGGACCCAGCCCTGAGTGTAACGCGCGGTTCGGACCGTGTGCTATACTCGGGGCTGGAGCGTTTCCACGGGCACACGGAAGGAGGCCGGCCAACCAGAGCAGCACCAAGCGCATGGGCTGCGGGCTCGCGCGGGCGACCCGCAGCTGACGAGGTGGAGGTTCCCCACCGCGGGTGGGGCTAACGACTCTGGACGCGCTGTTGGGCCAGCCCGAAGCGGCGAAGGCCCAGCACCCGTAGCCCAGGGTCGGAAAATCGAACGATCAGCGGATGCCTCCCAGGCGCGCCACCGCCTGTGAGCGCCCCCTCAAAGCCGCCCGGCGACGGGCGGGACAACCGGGGCGCGGTGAGCACCACAGCACGCGGCTGCAGCGGGCCCTGTTATGCCCCGGGGCCTCCGGCCGCATCCCTTATCTCTGACCAGTGACACGGTGACTGGGCGACGGGTGACCCCGCCGGCCTCTCTGGCGGCGCCGCGCGGTCGCCGGGTGACTCCGCGCGCCCCCACAGGTGTGCGCGGGAGCGACACGCTGGACGGGCGCGCGTGCCCGCGGAGGAGTCCGGGCGGGGAACGCGCCCCTTTGCCGCAGGCTGCCGCCGGCCGCGCACAGCGGGAGGCCCGGCGCGCCTGGACGTCACCCGATCTCGTGTGTTGGGAAGCGACGCGCACAGCAGGGCCACGGGCCCGTGAGAGGAGCAACGACATGTGTGGGATCGTCGGATACGTTGGGCCGCGCGACGCCGCGCAGGTGGTGATCGACGGCCTGGCGCGGCTGGAGTACCGCGGCTACGACTCGGCCGGCCTCGCGGTGGACGACGGGCGGGGCATCCAGCTGCGGCGGAGCGTCGGCAAGCTGGCGAACCTGGCGGCGCAGCTGCGCGAGCGGCCGGTGAGCGGGCGGTGCGGCATCGGCCACACCCGCTGGGCGACACACGGCGGCGTGACCGAGGAGAACGCCCACCCGCACCGCGACGCGAGCGGCGAGATCGTCGTGATCCAGAACGGCATCGTCGAGAACTACCTGGAGCTGAAGGGCCGGCTGCTGGAGCGCGGCCACACCTTCGTGAGCCAGACCGACACCGAGGTGATCGCGCGGCTGCTGGGCGACCACTACCGCGACACCGGCGACCTGGAGGCGGCCATGCGGCTGACGCTGGCCGAGCTGCGGGGCGGCAACGCGGTGGTGGCGATCGCGCGGCGCGAGCCGGGGCGCATCGTGGCGGCGCGGCTCGGCAACGCCGGCGGGATCGTGATCGGGCTCGGCGCGGGCGAGGCGTTCGTGGCCTCGGACGTGCCGGCCATCCTGGACTACACCCGCGACGTGATCTTCCTCGAGGACCGCGAGCTGGCGGTGGTCGAGGCCGGCGGCGTGCGGGTGAGCACCCTGGGCGGCGCGCCGCTGGCGAAGCAGCCCCACCCCATCGCCTGGGACCCGGTCTCGGCCGCCAAGGGCGACTACAAGCACTTCATGCAGAAGGAGATCTACGAGCAGCCGCGGGCGCTGACCGACGCGCTGCGCGGGCGGATCGACCTGGACGCCGGCGCGGTGCTGCTGGACGAGCTGCGCCTGAGCGACGGCGAGCTGCGGCGGCTGGGGCGGGTGTGCGCGGTGGCCTGCGGCACGGCATGGCACGCCGGGCTGATCGGCAAGTACCTGCTGGAGACGCTGGCGCGGGTGCGGGTGGAGGTGGACTACGGCAGCGAGTTCCGCTACCGCCAGCCGATCCTGGGCGACGACACGCTGCTGCTGGCGATCACGCAGAGCGGCGAGACGGTGGACACGCTGGCGGCGATGGAGGAGGCGCGCGAGCAGGGCGTGCGGAGCGTGGCGGTGGTGAACGCGGTGGGCAGCCAGGCGGCGCGGCTGGCGGACGGCGGGGCGATCTACCTGCACGCCGGGCCGGAGATCGGCGTGGCCTCCACCAAGGCCTTCACCAGCATGCTGGCGGCCGAGTACCTGCTGGCGCTGCGGCTCGGCGCGGCGCGGGGCGTGCTGGCGCCGGAGCAGGTGCGTGCCCACATCCAGGCGCTGATCGAGCTGCCGGGGAAGGTGGCGCAGGTGCTCGAGCAGCAGGCGATCTACGAGGAGCTGGCCGAGCGCTACCACACCGCCAGGAGCGCGCTGTTCCTCGGGCGGCAGGTGAACTACCCGGTGGCGCTGGAGGGCGCGCTGAAGCTGAAGGAGATCAGCTACATCCACGCCGAGGGCTACCCGGCCGGCGAGATGAAGCACGGCCCGATCGCGCTGATCGACCGCGAGATGCCGGTGGTGTGCGTGGCGGTGCGCGACGGGGTGTACGAGAAGATGCTCTCGAACATCGAGCAGGTGCGGGCGCGCGGCGGCCAGGTGATCGCGATCGCCACCGCCGGGGACGAGCGCATCCGCGAGAAGGCCGACTACGTGATCGAGGTGCCGGAGACCCTGCCGCTGCTGGCGCCCATCCTCACCAGCATCCCGATGCAGCTGCTGGCCTACCACGTGGCCGTGCGGCGCGGCGCGGACGTGGACCAGCCGCGCAACCTGGCCAAGAGCGTCACGGTGGAGTAGG
>CALJIC010000311.1 GCA_937974195.1 uncultured Roseiflexaceae bacterium
CCCGACGACCACCCCCACGATCAGCCCGGCGACCAGCCCTTTTATCGCTCTGTACCACCGGCGCTGGTGCTATGTCAGCATCCATGCTGGCTGGATGCGCTCGATGGAGAGGTGTGTGAGCTTCTGAGCTCTCAGCGTTGCCGCGAGACGCGCCAGCCACTCGCGCGCCTCTCGTTCGCGATACGCGCCCTCACGACCGCGCCGCTCGAACATCCGATCCAGGTATCTGCCGTAGAGCTGCGCTCGCCGCACCTCTAGCCCCGCTCCCGGCAATGCCTCTACCGGGCTCCCCGCATACGCCAGCGCCGCCACCTGCAGCATCAAGGGCGTCGTCAGAAGCTCTCGGAAGACGGGATCGATGCGGTACGCCTCCAGCACCCCAGCCATCGCTGGCCCGCCCGCCCGCAGATACTCCTCCACTTGCTCAGCATCCAGCGGCTCAACCACAATCGCCCCTCGCACGTTCAGCCGCCCCGTGAGACGCTCGTAGTCTCCGGTGCGGCTACAGACCACGACGCCACCCCCGCGCTGGCGATATGCGTTGATCGCCGCAACACACTGGTCGCGGTGCGCCTCGGCGACTTCATCGAGACCATCAAGGAGCGGGAGAAGGGCCCTGGCCTCCACCCACTCCTGAGCCACCTTGCGCGGCACGTTCTGGTAGGCCACCACGAGCTCGTCGACCAGCCACTTCGACAGCCTCGGGCGCTTCACGGCCCAGGAGGAGAGGTTGAGATAGATCGGAATAGGGTGCTCGGGGTCCGCTTCCGCGCGCCACGAGCTGCTGCGCGAGCTCGAGGAACACCGTCGTCTTGCCGGCGCCGGGCTCGCCAAGGATCAGGAGCGCGCCGCCCTGCTGATCGAACATGTCCAGGACAGGCGCGCCGTGCGCAATCGCCACTGACGACGACGGCTGCCTGAAGCGCAGGCAGGGTCGCACGGCATCCGGCTGTGTTCGCAGGTTGAGGGTGAGCTCTTCGACGGCGTCGGCCAGCGTATCGCGGCGTAGTTCTGTCACCTGAGCCTTCACGCTGGCGAGCATGACCCGCCGGTTGTGCTGCTCGGTCGACTCATCGGGCTGCTCCGCCTCCCGTTCGGCGAAGAGCCGCCGGGCCTCAAGCCAGACGAGGCCGAGCAGGGACAGGCCGAGCAGGGGCCAGCTGTAGGGGAGGACAGGCTGGAGCCACTCTGGCGGGGTGGCAGTAGCGAGCTCGGTCAAGACACCGGCGGCCGCCGTCAGCAGCGTGGTGAGAAGGATGATGGAGAGGCGACCACGCATTGCGATTTCCCTCGACGTAGTTGTTCGTAGCGCTACAACCGCCCCCGATGCGGTTCCGGCGGCCAGCTCAGGATGATTCTAGTGTACCTGAAAACGGCGCGTCGCGGCCACCTCGTTCGAGCAGGCGGCGCGCTGGCGCCCGGTTCGGCAGGGGTGCGTCGGCATAATGAGGAAGAGGATAGGGGCGATGCTATAATACGGGCGGCCGAGCCGCAGCAAAGCGCCACCTATGCAGACCATCACCAGGCTGATACGCATCAGCACCCTTCAATGGATCATGGGGGTCTACTGCATCGTGCGCGGAGCGATGGTGCTGATCGTCCCCCATCAGTTCACCATTCTGTTCCAGCCGCCGCTCGAGCCGTACACGCTCTGGATCGGCATCGGCTTCGTCACCGGCGGGGTGGCGCTCATCGCGGCCGCCGCCCGTCTCCTCCCGCGGCCGCTGTATGTCGCGGCGCACCTAGTGGCGGGCGCAGCGCTGCTGCAGGTGGTGCTGAACGCGGCGCTCGGCGGGCTGTGGAGCAGCGTGATGAGCTTCACTCTGCTCGCATGCGGCACGGCGGCGGCCGGGCTGCTGCCCCCGCAGCGGCCCCCCGGGCGCATCGACGCCTTCGCGCTGCTCATGGCGCTGAGCACCGCGCTGACGGGAGTGACGCTGCTGCTGCCGCTTGAGCAGCTCGCCGCGCCGGTCTACGCGCCGGTGCGCCCGTACCTGGGGTGGTACGGGGCCGCGTTCATCGCCAGCGGGCTCCTGCTCGCCGGCGCGCTGCTCCACCGCCGCACGCCGCGCCCGCTGGCCCAGGCGGCGCACGTGCTGCTCGGGTGCACCCTGGCCATGTGGACGATCGGCCTCGGGCTGCCGAGCTGGAACTCGCTGCTGTACTACATCGGCCTGGGCGTCACCGTCGCGGCGCTCCCCTGGCTCGGCCCGCTCCTGGCCCGCTTCGACCCGACGCAGCTGCGGGCGCGCCTCATGCTCATCCTGGCGGGGAGCGTGCTGCTGCCGCAGATCATCGCCGTCGCGCTCGTCACGGGCCAGGAGGAGCGCGGGGCGGCAGAGCAGGCCTCGGCGCTGCAGCAGGCGCTGGCCATCGCGATCGCGGACGACGTGGAGTTCCGCATCGACCGCTGGCGGGTGGCGACCGAGCTGCTCGCCGCGTACCCCGGCCTGCTCGAGCTTCCGCCGGACCGGCAGCGCGAGGTGCTGCGCGGCTTCGCCGGGCGCTTCCCGAATATCACGGTGTTCGCCCTGTTCGACGCGCGCGGCGACCCGATCGTGCACAGCGGCGATCCGGAGAGCCCGCCCCCGAACAACGTCGCGGCGCTGCTGGCCGCCGCGCGCAGCAGCGGCGAGTCGGTGATCGATCTGCGCATCGACAGCGCGACGGCCGAGCCGGAGCTGATCATCGGCGCGCCAGTGCTCGACGCGGACAGAAACGTCTACGGGATGGCCTCCGCCAGCGTCCGGCCAGGCCGGATCCTCGCCGGGCTCGGGCGGAGCGCAGGCGAGATCGGCGCCAACGTGTACCTGGTGGATGGGCGCGGGCAGGTGCTCGGCCACCTCGAGGGCACCGCCCTCCAGCTGGAGCTGGACTGGTCGGACTCGCCGCCGGTCACGGCGCTGCGGGGCTCGGATGCCCCGGGCACGCTGCGCTACACCGACAGCCGGGGCACGCAGCTGGCCGGCTACGCCCGGGTCCCGGAGCTGGGCTGGGGCGTCGTCGTCGAGCAGCCGCTGGACGTCGCGCTGGCGGACATCCGGGTGCGCCGGGAGCGCGACTTCGGCATCCTGTCGATGGCGACGATCGCCATGCTGATCGCCGGGGTCAGCATCGCGCGCTGGCTGGTGCACCCGCTGGCGACGCTGACCACGGCGGCCGGGCGCCTGGCCACCGGCGACGCCGAGGCGCTGCTGCCGCAGAGCCCCATCGCGGAGATCGCCGGGCTGGCGGGGGCGTTCGGCACCATGCGCGCGCGGCTCTCGGCGCGCACCGCGGAGCGCGACACGGCCGAGGCCAAGGTGCGCTTCCTCGCCGAGGCCGGCAGCCTGCTCGCGACCTCGCTGGAGTTCGAGACGACTCTGCGCAACGTCGCCGAGCTGGCGGTGATCTCGCTCGCCGAGTACGCGGTCGTCGACATCCTCGACGAGCAGTCTGGCTCGGTCCGGCGCGTGGCGGCCAGCCACGCCGAGCCGGCGCTGCAGCCGCTGGTGCAGGCGCTTGTCGACTACCCGCCGGAGCTGCACGGGGGCAGCCGCATCGCGCACGTCTTCCGCACCGGCGAGCCGGAGCTCCTAGCCGCCATCTCCGAGGACACGCTGCAGGCGATCGCGCGCGACGACACACACCTGCAGCTGCTGCGGCAGCTCAACCTCGCCTCGCTAATGACGGTGCCGCTCACCGCGCGCGGGCGGACGTTCGGCACGATCTCGCTCGCCCGCTCCCCGGCGCGCCCGGCCTTCGAGCCGGACGACCTGGAGCTGGCGGTTGAACTGGCGCGCCGCGCGGCGCTGGCGATCGACAACGCGCGGCTGTACCAGGCCGCGCAGGAGGCGGTCGGGCTGCGCGACCAGTTCCTGTCGATCGCCTCCCACGAGCTGAAGACGCCGCTCACCGCGCTGCTCGGCACCGTCCAGCTGCTCGAGCGGCGCCTGGGGCGCTCGGGCCTGCTCGGCGAGCGCGAGCAGCGCTCGCTCCACACCATCACGTCGCAGGTCGGGCGGCTGAACCGCATGATCGCGACGCTGCTGGACGTCTCGCGCATCGAGACGGGCAACCTCACGATCGAGCGCGCGCCGCTCGACCTCGGGGAGCTCGCGCAGCGGGTGATCCGCGAGCTGCAGCCGTCGCTCGACCGGCACACGGTGGAGTACACGGTCGACGCGGGCGAGCTGATTGTCGAGGGCGACGAGATGCGGCTCGAGCAGGTGCTCCACAACCTGATCGGCAACGCGGCGAAGTACAGCCCGAACGGCGGGCGCATCATCGTGCGCGGGACCCGGTCGAACGGAATGGCCACGATCAGCGTGAGCGACGAGGGGATCGGGATACCGAGCGAGGCGCTGCCGCACCTCTTCCAGCGCTTCTACCGCGGCACGAACGTGAAGCAGGAGGGGATCGCCGGGATGGGGATCGGGCTGTACGTCGTGAATGAGATCGTCCGGCTCCACGACGGCTCGATCAGCGTCGAGAGCACGCTCGGCCAGGGGACGACCTTCACCGTCCAGCTGCCGCTGCGGGTCGCCCAGCCGGTGGACACGTGACGGGCGCCGCGCTCACCCCTCCCCGGCCTCGGGGGCGCCCGGCGCGAGGACGTAGCAGCCGGCGCGCGTCGGGTGGTCCACGATCAGCCGCCCGGCCTCCACGCCGCGCAGCGTCCACAGGATCACCAGGTCGCCCACGGCGGCGAGGGTGAAGAACAGGCCGAACCAGAGCAGCCACCCGTTCCCCACAGCGGTCGCGACGACAAGCGGCAGCAGGCCGAGCACGACGCCCGGCGCTGCCGCGCCGGCCCGGTAGGCGCGCGCCTCGATCGGCTCGGTGCAGTGCGCGTACGGCGTGAGGGTCTTGAGCTGGAAGCCGAAGCGGATCGCCGACCAGGGCTTGCCGCCGAGCCAGACCCACGCGGCCGCGTGCAGGGCCTCGTGGGCGACGACGCCGAGCAGGAGCACCGGCACGAACGACCACGGCGCCGCGAAGGCCAGCAGGCCCTCCTGCAGCGCGCCGCCGCCCCAGATAAGCCCGAACGGCACGGCCAGCAGCAGCAGCGGCGCGATCAGCGCCAGGCCGTACAGGTTGGCGCGGGCCATCGAGATCGAGCGATCCTCGCGCGCCGGCGCAGAAACATCCTCAGGCATCCCAACTCCTCCGCTCCCTTCGGCTGCCCACTACGGACCGCATCCCTCTTGTAAGAATTACGTTATACGTGGTTTCGAACTCCTCGCTATTCTAAGACACCATAGCGCCCTGTGCGCGCCGCCGCCTTGATAGTGAAGGAGAGCCACGTGACGAGATCGATCCGCTTGTTGCTGGCGGGCCTGACTGCGCTGGTCCTCACCGCCTGCGGCGCCGCGTCGCAGCCATCCGAGCCCGGCGTAGAGCCCATGGTCACGCCGACTGTCGAAGCCATGCCCGAGCCGACTTCCATGACCGACGACGGCATGATGGACGAAGCCATGCCCGAGCCGACCTCAGCGACCGACGACGGCATGATGGACGAGGCCACGCCCGAG
>CALJIC010000312.1 GCA_937974195.1 uncultured Roseiflexaceae bacterium
CCTGCGGAGAAGGAGTCCGTGGCAGGCCAGCGGCCCTCGCTACCCCCTGCGGAGAGAAAGACCGTGGAAGGTCAGTGGTTCTCCACGCCTCCCTGCGGGGAGGAAGACCGTGGAAGGTCAGCGATTCTCCACACCTCCCTGCGGAGAAAGGGCCAGCGGTTCTCGCCTCCTGCGGAGAAGGTGACCGAGGAGGCCTACGGCCCTCCACACCTCTCTGCTGAGAGGAAGACCGTGGAGCCCGAAAGCGCTCCACACCTCCTGCGGAGAAAGGGCCAGCGGTTCTCGCCTCCTGCGGAGAAGGAGGCCGAGGAAGGCCAGCGGCCCTCGCTCCCTCCTGCGGAGAAGGTGACCGAGGAGCCCGAAAGCGCCCCACACCTCCCTATCAGGAGGGCGGTCGGCGCGACCGCGTCAGTTTTGTGGGTGCCTGTGGTGCCGGATTCGCCAGCGAGCTGGTTCCCACACCTCTTTCTGCCGGGCGGCGAGTCGCCGAGACGGGCTTCGGAGCGTGTCAGGCGCTCGGCTCTGCTACGCCGCGGGGCTCACGCCCAGCGGAAAGGTGCCGATGTAGAACGACTCGGAGAACGGCTGCATGACGCGCACCAGGCGCAGATCCACGAGCGTCGTGCGCATGCGCGTGCGCTGGCCCTCCAGGGCGCGCAGCACGTCGGGGAGCGCCTGCGCGGGCAGGTCGCGCAGCGCCAGGGTGATGTGCGGCACCCAGGTGTCCGGCGTGTAGTTCGGCCAGGGGGTGAGCCCGGCGCAGCGCGCCGCCTCGATGATCCGGTCGTGCGTCGCCGCCAGCGCCTGGTCGCGGACGACGCGCATGAACAGCACCGGCGAGGGCCCGGCGAACACGCCGAGGCCGTCGAGCGTGATCGCCAGCGGCGGTGTGGCTGCGGCGGCCTCGGCCGTGCAGTCGGCGAGCGTCGCCAGGTCGTCGCCATCGCCGACGATGTAGGTAATGTGCGGGTGGATCGAGTCGCGGGCGGCGCGCATGCCGAAGCGCCGCTCGAGAAGGTCCCAGATGGCCAGCACCTCGGCGCGCGCCTCACCCCTGAGGAGGGACACAATCGCGTAGACCTGGCCTGCCATAGCGCATCTGGCCTTCCTACAGCCCGAGCAGCGTCAGGATGAGCGCCTTCTGGACGTGCAGCCGGTTCTCCGCCTGGTCGAACACAACCGAGCGCGGGCCGTCGATCACATCGGCGGCGATCTCCTCGCCGCGGTGCGCCGGCAGGCAGTGCATCGCCAGCGCGTGCTCGCGCGCGTGCTCCATCAGCGCCGCGTTGACCTGGTAGGGCTGGAATACCGGTCTGCGGCGGGCGGCCTCGTGCTCCTGGCCCATCGAGGCCCATACGTCGGTGTAGACCGCGTCGGCGCCGGCCACGGCCTCCTGCGGGGACACAGTGACGGTGATGGTCGCGTCGCTCTCGGCCGCGCGCTCCTCGGCGAGCTGCAGGATCTCGGGGTCGGGCCGGTAGTCCGGCGGGCAGGCCACGCTGACGTTCACGCCGAGCGTGGCGCCCATCAGCAGCAGCGAGTGGCTCACGTTGTTCCCGTCGCCCACGTAGGCCAGGCGCAGCCCCTGCAGCCGCCCGAAGCGCTCGCGCAGCGTCAGCATGTCGGCCAGCGCCTGGCACGGGTGCTCGCGGTCCGAGAGCGCATTGATCACCGGCACGCTGGCGTAGCGCGCCAGGTCCTCGACCGTGGCGTGTTTGAACACGCGCGCGGCGATCACCTGCACCCAGCGGCTGAGGTTGCGGGCCACGTCCGGCACGCTCTCGCGCCCGCCCATGTCGATGTCGTTCGCCGACAGGTAGCTGGCGTGCCCGCCGAGCTGGGTCATGCCGGCCTCGAAGGCGACGCGCGTGCGCAGCGAGGGCTTCTCGAACACGAGCGCCAGGGTCTTGCCCTGGAGCGGCAGCCCGCCGTGGGCCCCGGCCCTCCACTCGGCCTTGAGCCGCTGGGCCCGCTCAAGCAGCGCCTCGGTCTCCTCGCGGCTCAGGTCGGCAGCTGAGAGAAAATGTCGTGCCATGTCTTGCTCTCCTTCATAGCCGAGCGGGTGCGATGGTGGGAGCGCCGCGGCTTCGTGCTGGCACGGTTCTGGCCCGCCGTCGCTCTCGCCTCGCTGCCCGGCGGTGTGGCGCTATTCGAAATCGGTGGGCCAGTGTGGGTTGCGGGCGTGGGCGAAGACGCGCTCGATCTGGCCGGGCATCACACGCGTGAGCGAGAGCGGCGGGATCTCATCCTCGGCGAAGAAGCCGATCTCGAGGATCTCGTGGCTCGGCGCGGGCGCGCCGCCGGTCAGCTCGCACAGGAAGAACAGCTTGTAGACCGAGAACGGTATCGGCGGGTGCCCCTGGCGGTCGCGGTCGTACACCGCGAGCAGCTTCGTCGCCCGCGCGCTGTAGCCGGTCTCCTCGAGCACCTCGCGCTCGGCCGCGGCGGCCGGCGAGTCGCCCGGGTCGGCCCAGCCGCCCGGCAGCGTCCAGAGGCCGTCGGAGCGCTCGCGGACGAGCAGGACCTTGCCGTCGCGGAAGCAGGCGGCGCGCACGTCGACCTTCGGCGTGGTGTAGCCTGCGTCGTGCGCGAACAGGTCGCGCACCATCGCCAGATCGGCGCCCGACCCGGCGGCGGCGATCTCGGCCGCGATCTCGCGCACCGCCTCGTAGCGCTCGATGTCGTACGTGTCGGCGGCGAAGGTCAGTCCGGTCTGGGCGATCGCCTGCAGGCGCCGCGACCACTCGATCCACTGAGGAGCCATACACACTCCTGGCGGCTCAATAGGCCAACGATTATACTCCGTGTGGGCGATTCGTCCAAGGCGCTATGGCGCCTACCCGCCGCTGCCCTCGAGGGCCGCCCGCGCCTGCTCGATCTGCCCCCGCACCGCCTCCGGCGCCGTGCCGCCCGCCACGGCGCGCGCCGCGGCCGAGCGGGCGAAGTCGAAGATCGCCAGGGCGTCCTCGCCGAACGCCGGGTGCGCGGCGCGGTACGCCTGGAGCGGCAGCGCGGCCAGCGTGACCCCCTGCGCCTCGGCCTCGCGCACGAGCGCGCCGACGACCCGGTGGGCCTCGCGGAACGGCACGCCGCGGTCCACCAGGTAGTCGGCGACATCGGTGGCGAGCATGGCGTCGTCCAGGGCGGCGCGCATACGCTCGAGGTTGAAGCGGGCGGTGGCGATCGCGCCGGCGGCCACCGGCAGCGCCAGCTCGAGCGTGTCGGCGGCGTCGAACAGCGGCTGCTTGTCCTCCTGCAGGTCCTTGTCGTAGGACGCCGGGAGCCCCTTGAGCACCGTGAGCAGCGTGACCAGGCCGCCGTAGAGCCGGCCGGACTTGGCGCGCAGCAGCTCGAACGAGTCGGGGTTCTTCTTCTGCGGCATCAGGCTCGACCCGGTGGAGTAGGCGTCGGCCAGCGTCACGAAGCCGAACTCGCTGGTGCTGTAGAGCACCATATCCTCGGCCAGGCGGCTCAGGTGCGCGCCGATCAGCGCGGCGCAGAACAGGAACTCGGCGATGAAGTCGCGGTCGCTGGTGGCGTCCATGCTGTTCGGCGAGGGCTCGCGGAAGCCCAGCTCCGCGGCGAGCGCCGCCCGGTCGATGCGCAGCGGGGTGCCGGCGATCGCCCCGGAGCCGAGCGGCAGCACCGCCGTGCGCCGGGCGCAGTCCGCCAGCCGCTCGCGGTCGCGCTGGAGCGGCCAGAAGTGGGAGAGCAGCCAGTGGGCGAGCAGCACCGGCTGGGCGCGCTGCAGGTGGGTGTAGCCGGGCATGAGCGCGTCGCCCGCGGCCTCGGCCTGCCCGAGCAGCGCGCGCTGGAGCTCGCGGATGGCGGCGTCCACGCGCCCGATCGCGCCCAGCGTCCACAGGCGCACGTCGGTGGCGACCTGGTCGTTGCGGCTGCGGCCGGTGTGCAGCTTGCCGGCCGGCGCGCCGATCAGCTCGCTGAGGCGGCGCTCGACGGCGGTGTGGATATCCTCGTCGGTGTCGCGCGGCTCGAACTGGCCGGACTCGAACTCGGCGTACACCGCCGCCAGCCCGCGCTCGATGGCGGCCAGCTCCTCGGCGCTGATCACCCCGGCGCGCGCCAGCTGGCGCGCCCAGGCCTCGCTGCCGCGGATGTCCTCCGCCCACATGCGCCGGTCGAACGCAAACGAGTTATTGAAGCGCGCCATGCGCTCGTCGAGCCCTTCGGAGAAGCGCCCTCCCCACATGTGAATCTCCTTCTGTGAACTGGGCTTGCGCGCTCGCTCCGCCGCCGGTGGTGGGCGGAGGCCCGCCGCGTAGCCCTCGATGTATTCAGC
>CALJIC010000313.1 GCA_937974195.1 uncultured Roseiflexaceae bacterium
GGCCGCGGGCGCGCAGGCACTGAGGCAGCCCGCAGCAGCGGGTGGTCCGGAGGGCTGCAGGCACTGACGCAGACCATAGTGCGGGAGGCCCGGCGGGCCGCGGGCGCGCAGGCACTGAGGCAGCCCGCAGCAGCGGGTGGTCCGGAGGGCCGCGGGCACTGACGCAGACCATAGTGCGGGAGGTCTGGAGGGCCGCAGGCCCTCCAGAAGCCCTTTCCCCGCGCGGCTCTGTGGCTGCGAAGCAGCCGCAGAGCCGCGCAAGAGAACGACGCAACGAGGTGACACGTGATTACCAGTTCCACGCGGCGCGGGGGCGTGCTCGGGCGCGAGCTGCGCGCCGCCTACGCCTTCATCGAGCGGAACGCCAACCTGATAAAGCGCTACTGGGCCTGGGAGCTGGTCTGGCTGGCCTACTCGATCGTCAACGCCCTGTCGATCACCTTCATCGGCAAGGCCTCGAGCTCGATCACCGGCGTCGCGCTCACCCAGGCGCAGATCAACTCGTTCATCCTGTACCTGATGGTCGGGACGCTCGTCTGGCACTACCTGGCCATGGTCTTCGACCTCGTGAGCGAGTCGATCCAGTGGGAGCGCTGGGAGGGCACGATCGAGTACACCTTCATGGCGCCGATCTCGCGCCTGACGCACCTGCTCGGCCAGGCGGCCTTCGCCGTGCTCTACGGCGTGCTGCACACCGCGGTGATCCTGGGGATCGTCGCGCTGTTCTTCCAGATCGACCTCGGCCACGCCAACCTGCCGAGCATGCTGCTGGTGCTCCTCACCGGGAGCATGAGCTTCATCGGCCTGGGGATGCTGGCCGCGGTGCTGCCGCTGCTCTCGCCGGAGAAGGGCCTGCAGATGACCAACATCATCAAGGCGCTGGTGCTGCTGGTGAGCGGCGTGTACTACCCGATCGACGTGCTGCCGCAGTGGCTCCAGCCGCTCGCGACGATCTCGCCGGCCTACTACATGCTCACCGGCATGCGCGCGGGCCTGCTCGACGGCGCGACGGTCGGCCAGGTGCTCACGCCCTACGTCCTGCCGCTGTTCATCACCGGCCTGATCACCATCCCGGTCGGCCTGTTGGTGTTCATGCGCGCCGAGCGCTACGCCAAGGCCACCGGCAAGCTCAAGCGCAACGGCTAGCCGTGGGGCGCGCCACCGCAGCGTCCGTCGCCGGCGGGAGCGCCCTCCCGCGCCCGAGCCGCCGTCTCGGCTGTTCGAAACGGCGCCGCCGCCGGCCGGGGCGCGTTCCCGCCCGGTGCGCTGGCTGGGGCAGCCGGGGCCGCGGCCGCGACTCCAACCCGGTCGGCGCGCCGCGAGCCTGCGGTGGCCGCGCGTCACGCGCCACGGGGCCTGTGTGCATCACGGGCCTCTGGCTACCACACGACTCTATCGACAGGGCTACGCGGCCGCGCCGGCCGCCTCCCCTCGCGCGGAGGGCCGGGCCAGCCGCGTAGGCCCTGCACACTAAGGAGAGTGAGACTATGGAATCGTACAGCTCACCCCGGCGCAACCTGGGCGACGGCCTCGTGGCGCGCTGGTCCACCGCCGCCGACACAGAGGGCGTGGCGGCGCTGTTCGCCCACGTGTTCCGCGAGAGCCCCGAGCGGCCGCTCAACACCGTGGCGATGGCCTGGATCCGCGACGAGATGAGCGGCCGCCACCCGCTGGTGGGCCCCAACGACGCGGCGGTGGTGGAGGACACCCGGCGCGGCACGATCGTCGCCGCGGCCGTGTACGTCCGCCAGCACTGGGAGTACGCCGGCATCCCCTTCAGCCTGGGCCGCACCGAGCCGGTGGCGACCCACGAGGACTACCGCAACCGCGGGCTGGTGCGCGCCCTGTTCGACCTGTGCCACCAGCGCAGCGACGAGCGCGGCGACCTGGCGCAGTGCATCACCGGCATCGAATACTTCTACCGCCAGTTCGGCTACGAGTACGCGATCGACCTCGGCGGCAGCCGCACCGTCTACCTGGCGTCGGTGCCCAAGCTCAAGGAGGGCGAGGCCGAGCCGTACCGCCTGCGCGACGCCACGCTGGAGGACATCCCCCTGGCGATGATGCTCAGCGAGCGCGAGCGCACCCGCCTGCAGGACGGCCAGCCGCCGCTGGTCACCGCCAAGATCGACACGGACTACTGGCGCTGGGTGCTCGACGGGCAGAACCCCGAGTCGGGCGAGGGCTGGCGCACGCTCATGATCGAGCGCGCTGCGGACGGCGAGGTGGTGGGCATGGTGCGCATCAGCCGCGTCCGCTGGAACGCGGCCGCGCTCGGCGTGTTCGGCGTAGCCACCGAGCCCAACGTGCCCATGACCGCGGTGATGCCGTCGGTGCTGCGCGGCCTCGCGGCGCTCATGCCGGAGGTGCCGCTCAGCCCCTCCGCCAAGCCCGCTGAGCCGGCGCGGCTGGTGTTCGTGCTCGGCAGGCACCACCCGGCCTACGACGCGCTCGGCCACGACCTGGCGGTGAAGATCGACCCGCCCTACGCCTGGTACGTGCGCGTGCCGGACCTGCCGCGCTTCATCCGCCACATCGCGCCGGCGCTCGAGCGGCGCCTGGCCGGCTCGGCGCTCTCCGGCTACACCGGCGAGCTGAAGCTGGACTTCTACCGCGGCGGCCTGCGGCTGGCCTTCGAGAAGGGCAAGCTCACCGCCGCCGAGCCGTGGCGCCGCCCGGTGTGGGGCGACGAGCGCAGCGGCGGCTTCCCGCCGCTGGTGTTCCTCCAGCTGCTGTTCGGCCGGCGCAGCCTGGACGAGCTGCGCTACGCCTACCCCGACGTGTGGGCCAACGACGAGCCGGCCCTGGTGCTGAAGACGCTGTTCCCGAAGCAGGGGTCCTGGATCCCCAACCTCGTGTAGAGCCGCGCGGGGCGCGGTGGGTGGCGCCCTGCACACTCACGGTGGGGTCGGGGGGGGGGGAGGAGCCCCCCCAGCCCCCCCCCCGCGGCTGTGCGGCGACTTCGTCGCCGCACAGCCGCAGAAAAACAAGGATCTCGGAGGGTCTGAGCCCTCCGCACCTCCGCCGCGCTGCGGCAAACAAGCGAAAGGGCGGCCCCCATGAAGCTCCCCCTGCGGGACTACTGGGACCTGCTGGCCGTGTACCTGCGCCCGCTGTGGCCGCGCGTGCTGCTGCTGGGCGCCCTCATGGCCGGCGCGATCGCGCTGCAGATCGCCAACCCGCAGATCATCCGCTACGTGCTGGACACGGCGCGCGGCTCCGGGGATCTGCAGCCGCTGTTCCTGGCCGGCCTGATCTACCTCGGCGCCGCGCTGCTGCTCCAGGTGGCCACGGTCGCCTCGACCTACGTCGGCGAGGACGTCGGCTGGACCACGACCAACCGGCTGCGCGCCGACCTGGCGCTGCACTGCATGCGGCTCGATATGAGCTTCCACAACGAGCGCACGCCGGGCGAGATGATCGAGCGGATCGACGGGGATGTCGCCAACCTGGCGATCTTCTTCTCCCAGTTCGTCGTGCGCGTGCTCGGCAGCCTGCTGCTGCTGGTCGGCGTGCTGATCGCGCTGCTGCTGGAGGACTGGCGCATCAGCCTGGCGCTGGCGGTCTACGCCGGGCTCGCGCTGATCGCGCTGTCGCGCATCCAGCACATCGCCCAGCCGCGCTGGAACGCCGCCCGCGAGGCGAGCGCCGAGCTGTTCGGCTTCCTGGAGGAGCAGCTCGCCGGCACCGAGGACGTGCGGTCGAGCGGCGCGGCGCCCTACACCCTGCGCAACCTGTTTCGCCTCGGGCGGAACCGGCTGCAGAAGGAGCGCTCCGCCGGCGTCGCCAGCACCTACTTCGTGATGACCTGGTTCGGGCTGTTCACCGTCGGGCAGATCATCGCCTACACCGGCGGCTACTACCTGCACCAGGACGGGCTGCTCACGATCGGCGCGGTGTACCTGGTGGTCTACTACACCGATGCGATCTACCGGCCGCTGGAGCAGATCACCGAGCAGATCCAGAACCTGGCGAAGGCCGGCGCGAGCATCGAGCGCGTCAACCAGCTGTACCACATCCGCCCGCGCATCGAGGGCGGCGGCCGCCCGCTGCCGGAGGGCGCGCTCGGCGTGACCTTCGACCGGGTGAGCTTCAGCTACGAGGCGGCGGGCGTGAGCGCCAACGGCCAGCCGCCGGAAGAGGGCAAGCTCGTCCTCGACGACGTCTCCTTCTCCCTCGCGCCCGGCGAGGTGCTCGGGCTGCTCGGGCGCACCGGCAGCGGCAAGACCACCGTCACCCGCCTGCTGTTCCGCCTGTACGACCCGACCGCGGGCGCGATCTACCTCGGCGACGGCGCGCCGGTGGGCCTGCGCGACGTGCAGCTCGACGACCTGCGCCAGCGGGTGGGGATCGTGACGCAGGACGTGCAGCTGTTCCGCGCCAGCGTGCGCGACAACCTGACCCTGTTCGACCGCTCGATCCCCGACGAGCGGGTGATAGCGGCGCTCGACGAGCTCTGGATGGGCGACTGGCTGCGCGGCCTGCCGCACGGCCTGGATACCGAGCTGCAGGGCGGCGCGGCGGGGCTGTCGGCGGGCGAGGCGCAGCTGCTGGCCTTCACCCGCGTGTTCCTGAAGGACCCCGGGCTGGTGATCCTCGACGAGGCGTCGAGCCGGCTCGACCCGGCCACCGAGCGGCGCATCGAGCACGCCGTCGGCCGGCTGCTGGCCGGGCGCACCGGCATCATCGTGGCGCACCGGCTCGCGACGGTCCACCGCGCCGACCACATCCTGATCCTCGAGGAGGGGCGCGTCCACGAGCACGGCCCCTACGCCGAGCTGGTGCGCGACCCAGGCTCGCGCTTCTCCCAGCTGCTGCGCACCGGCGAGGTGCAGGAGGTGCTGGCGGGGTGAGACGTGACGCGAGATCGCAGCCGCCACGCCCGCGCGGGTGAGGGCGGCGCCGGCCCCAGCGGGGGAAGGGGAAAACAGTGGCAGTCAACACCATCGCGCCGGAGGACGACGCGCCGCCGGTCGGCATCCCGACCTGGCGTTTCATCTGGGGCGTGATCCGCTTCCAGCCGGTGCGCTACTTCTTCAACGTCATGGCCATGGTGCTGCTGATGCTCGCGTGGCAGCTGCCGGGCCTGATCGGCCGTGAGTTCTTCAACAACCTCAGCGGCCAGGCGCCGGCGCGCTTCGACCACTGGGGGCTGATGGCGCTGCTGGCGATGAGCGCGGCCGGGCGCATCTTTGGCGTCTTCGGGCTGATCCGCACCAACGTGCCGTTCCAGTACATGATCCACACGCTGCTGCAGAAGAACATGCTCGGCCGCATCCTGCAGCAGCCCGGGGCGCACGCGCTGCCCGAGGAGCCCGGCAAGGCGGTGGCCCGCTTCCGCGAGGACGTCCACGAGCTGCCGCTGTTCGGCCTGCTGATCAGCGACATGATCGGCTCGCTGCTGTTCAGCACGATCGCGGTGGCGCTGATGATCTCGATTAGCCCGCTGATCACAGCGGTGGCGATCGTGCCGCTCGTGAGCCTCGTCGCCGTCTCCAACGTCGCGACCCGCCGGGTCGAGAAGTACCGGCGGGCCAGCCGCGAGGCCACCGGCGCCGTCACCGGGTTCATCGCCGAGAGCTTCGGCGCGATCCAGGCGGTCAAGGTGGCCGGCGCCGAGCAGCGCCTGATCGGCCACTTCGAGCAGCTCAACGAGCGCCGGCGGGCGACCTCGCTGAAGGACCGGCTGTTCGAGGAGGTGCTCGGCTCGGTGTTCTGGAACGCCGGCAACCTCGGCACCGGCATGATCCTGCTGCTGGCCGCCCAGTCGCTGCGCGCCGGCACGTTCACGGTGGGCGACTTCGCGCTGTTCGTGTACTACACGGGGTTCTTCACCGAGACGACCGGGCTGCTGGGCTTCCTGATGGCGCGCTACAAGCAGGCCGGCGTCTCGGTGGCACGCATGGCGCGGCTGATGCCGGGCGCCCCGCCCGAGGAGCTCGTCAGGCCCGGCCCGATCTACGCCGAGGGCGACGCGCTGCCGCCAGTGCCCGTCCCAGAGCGCGGCCCGGGCGACCGGCTGGAGCTGCTGGAGGTGGAGGGCCTCACCTACCGCCACCCGTCCAGCGGGCGCGGAATCGAGGGCGTGACGCTCAGCATCCCGCGCGGCTCGTTCACCGTGGTCACCGGGCGGATCGGCGCGGGCAAGACGACGCTGCTGCGCACGCTGCTCGGGCTGCTGCCGCGTGAGGCGGGCGAGATCCGCTGGAACGGCCGTCCGGTCGACGACCCGGCCAGCTTCTTCGTGCCGCCGCGCTGCGCCTACACCGCCCAGGTGCCGCGCCTCTTCAGCCTCACCCTGCGCGAGAACCTGCTGCTCGGATTGCCCGAGGAGCGCGTCGACCTGGAGGCCGCCATCCGGGCGGCGGTGCTGGAGCAGGACATCGCGGCGCTCGAGCACGGCCTCGACACCAAGGTCGGCCCGAAGGGGGTCAAGCTGTCGGGCGGGCAGATCCAGCGCGCGGCGGCGGCGCGCATGTTCGTGCGCCCGGCCGAGCTGCTGGTGTTCGACGACCTGTCCAGCGCGCTCGATGTGGAGACCGAGGCGACGCTGTGGGAGCGGCTGAGCGAGCGGCAGCGGGCGGGCGCCGAGCGCGACGGCGCCTCTGGCCGCGCGCCATCGGCCCTGACCGCGCTCGTAGTGTCCCACCGGCGCGAGGCGCTGCGGCGGGCGGACCAGATCGTCGTGCTCGAGGACGGGCGGGTGACGGCGGTGGGGTGGCTGGAGGAGCTGCTCGAGACCAGCGACGAGCTGCGCCGCCTGTGGGCCGGGGAGGGGGTGACTGGGTGAGGGGGTGAAGGGGTGAGGGGGTGACTTTGGGACGCCGGAAGCCCGTGCCGCAATCCGAAACGACTTCATCACCCCGTCACCGTGTCACCTTGTCACCGTGTCACCGTGCCGTCTATCGAAATGCTTACCATCCCCGACCGAGCGTGTGCTATGATGGGCCGGGACGAGGAGTACAGGACGAACCTCGAGCCCTTCTCCCGGAGTATGTCATGGAACGCATTGCTATCGCCGGTCTCGGGCGCATGGGCCAGGCACTCGCCGGGCGCCTGCTGGACGCCGGCTTCCCCCTCGCTGTATACAACCGCACCCCATCGCGCGCGCAGGCGCTCGTCGCCCGCGGCGCCACGTGGGCCGAGACGCCCGCCGAGCTGGCCTCCGCCGCCGATATCATCCTGACCATCCTGACCGACGACCGGGCGGTGGAGCAGGTGTACCTCGGCGAGCGCGGCCTGCTGCGCGGAGATGTCTCCGGCAAGCTGTTCGTCGAGATGAGCACCATCCGCACCGCCACGATCGCGGCGCTGCGCCCCGAGGTGGAGCGCCGCGGCGCCCGCCTGCTGGACGCCCCGGTGTCCGGCACGCTGGAGCCGGCGCGGCGCGGCGAGCTGCTCGCGATGGTCGGCGGCGCCGCGGAGGACCTGGAGCGCGCCCGGCCGGCGCTGGCGACCTTCTGTCGCCGGATCGTCCACGTCGGGCCGTCGGGCGCCGGCACGACCATGAAGCTGGTGCTGAACATGCCGATGGCGGTCTTCTGGGCCGCCCTGGCCGAGGCGCTGGCGATCGGGCGGCAGCACGGCCTCGCGCTCGACACGATGCTGGACCTGTTCCTGGACTCGCCGGTGGCGCTCCCGGCGCTGCGCGGCAAGGCGCCGCTGCTGCTCGGCGCCGAGCACGAGGTGGCCTTCGACGTCACCGGCGTGCGCAAGGACCTGCTGGCGATGATCGCCACCGGGCAGGATGCCGGCGTGCCGATGCCCACCGGGTCCGCGGCGCTGGCGCACTTCGCCGCCGCCACCGCCGCGGGCTACGGCGAGCGCGACCTGGTGTTCGTTGTCGAGTATCTCGCGTCGGTTGTTCGGGCGACCGCCGGGGCCGCGCCCCAGCAAGCGGACCAGCCCGGCGCGGAGTGAGCCCTGGCCTCGCTGACTCCGGCTGATATCCGCCGGCGACCAACTGCCATGATTGTGACGATGCGCCCAGCTGCCGGGCCGGCAGATCTGCGACGGGTGGTGGAGCTCGTGCGCGCCTTCCCCGAGGAGCAGCTCCACGTCGTCGATGTGCCGTACCGGCTCGCCTCATGGGCGCTGGAGTCCGAGCGGAACGCCCGGCTGTGGTGCGACCCGGACGGGAACCTGCTCGCGTTCGCGATCATCCAGCTGCCGTGGCAGACGCTCGACTACTTCGTGCACCCCGCCGCCCGCGAGCTCGGGATCGAGACGGCGCTCATGGTCTGGGTGGCCGAGCGGATGCAGGAGCTGGCCGCCGAGCGCGGCGCCCCGGTCGAGCTGTACGTGCACGTGCGCGCCGAGCACCGCGACCGGGTCACGCTGCTGGCCCAGCACGGCTTCGCCCCGGCGAGCTGGGCGGTGCTGCACATGGGCCGCCAGCTCACCGATGTGATCCCCGAGCCGCGCCTGCCGGAGGGGTTCGCCCTGCGCAGCCTGCGCGGCGAGCCGGAGGTCGAGCGCTACGTCCAGCTGCACCGCGCGGCGTTCGGCTCGGACATGATGACGGTGGGCTGGCGACGGCGCCTGCTCGACGCGCCGGAGTACATCCCCGAGCTGGACCTGGTGGTGGTGGCGCCCGACGGGGCGCTCACCGCGTTCTGCATCTGCTGGCTGAGCCCCGCCACGCGCCAGGGGCAGGTCGAGCCGCTCGGGGTCCACCCCGAGTACCAGAGCCTCGGGCTGGGGCGCGCGATCCTGCTCGAGGCGCTGTGGCGGCTGCAGGCGCACGGCGCGGACGAGGCGCTCGTCACCACCTACGAGGACGACGCCCCGGCCGTGCGCCTGTACGGCTCGGTCGGCTTCCGGCCGCGCTACCGCACCGTCACCTTCACGCGCACGTTCTGGTGAGAGGAGAGGCCATGCTGATCTCGCCGGACGCGGCGCGCGCCTACCTCGAGCGCAGCCCCGACGCGAACCTGATGCTGCTGGCCGCGCTGGCCTACGACCCGGTGCGGGCGCAGGTTGGGGTCGAGCGCGGCGGGGCGCTCGCGGCCGCCGCCCTGGTGGTGGAGCTGGGCGATGGCGGGCGCGAGGAGCGCCCGACGATCATGGTGGCGGCGGACGACGCCGAGGCGC
>CALJIC010000314.1 GCA_937974195.1 uncultured Roseiflexaceae bacterium
CACCGCGTAAGTCCTGTCATGTGAAGTTTAGCAGATTGTTGTGCGCCCGGCATCGCCGGCGGAAGAAGGCGTCCCCGGCGGGCCGGCGGCCCTTCAGCCCACCCTGCGGGTAAGCGGCGCGGCGGGCGCGGCGATGCTATAATCAGGCTGCAAGCGCACGGGCGCGGCGGAGCCGCGCGGGGGCACGGAACAGCACCCGACGGCGGGCGCAGCTCTGCGGGGAGACCCCGCTCAAGGAAGGGAAAGGAACGCACAATGGAGTACGCGCTTCCCGAAGACCTGAGGCTGCTGCGGCAGACGGTACGCGAGTTCGCCGAGCGCGAGATAGCCCCGATCGCTCGTGAGATCGACGAGGAGGAGCGGGTGCCGTTCGAGATGCTGCGCAAGGCCGCCGACCTCGGCCTGCTCGGCGTCCCGTTCCCCGAGGAGTACGGCGGCATGGAGGCCGGGATCACCGGCTACTGCGTCCTCATGGAGGAGATCAACCGCAAGTGCGCCTCCACCGGGACGATCATGGGCGCCCACATGGCGCTGTGCTCCACCTCCATCCACCTCGCCGGCACCCCGGAGCAGAAGGACCGCTACCTGCGCCCGCTGATCGCCGGCCGCAAGTGGGGCGCCTGGGCGCTCACCGAGCCCGGCGCCGGATCGGACGCCGCCCATATCCGCACCAGCGCCGTGCGCCAGGGCGACGAGTGGGTGCTCAACGGCTCCAAGATGTGGATCACCAACGGCTCGTTCGCCGATGTGATCGTCGTCTTCGCCACCACCGACCCGTCCGCCGGGCCGCGCGGTATCTCGGCCTTCATCGTCGAGAAGGACTTCCCCGGCTTCAAGGTCGGCAAGGTCGAGCCGAAGATGGGGCTGCGCGCCTCGCACACCGCCTCGCTGTTCTTCGAGGACTGCCGGGTGCCGGCCGCCAACCTGCTCGGCGAGGTCGGCAGGGGGTACGCGCTGGCGATGCAGACGCTCGACCTCGGGCGCTGCGGGCTCGGCGCTGGCTCGCTCGGCGCCGCCAAGGAGGCCTACGAGCTGGCGCTGCGCTACTCGATCGAGCGCCAGCAGTTCGGCCGCCCGATCGCCGACTTCCAGGCCATCCAGTTCAAGCTGGCCGATATGGCGGTCAAGATCTACACGCTGCAGCAGATCGTCTACGACTGTGCCGCCAAGGTGGACCGCGGCGAGCCGGCGCGGCTCGAGTCCAGCATCGTCAAGCTGTACGGCACCGAGGTGGTCTCGCAGATCATCGACGAGGCCATCCAGATCCACGGCGGGATGGGCTTCTCGCGCGAGGTGCCGCTGGAGCGCATGTACCGCGACGCGCGCGTCTTCCGCATCTACGAGGGCACGAACGAGATCCAGCGCTATGTGATCGCCAGCGAGCTGCTCAAGGCCGCCGGGCACAAGGTGCGGCTGTACTGACGTGACGCGCGCGACGACACACGGCCACCTCGGCCGGCGGCGCTTCCTGGCGCGCTGCCTCGCGGGCCTGCCGCCGCTCGCGCTCGCCGCGTGTGGGGCCGAGCCAGCGGTGCGGAGCCAGCCAACCGAGCAGCCTGCCGCCAGCCCAAGCGCGCCGCCGGCCGAGGAGCTCAGGGACACGCCGCGCCCAGCTCCCACGCCCTCCACGGGGCCGGGGGCGCCGACCACGGAGCCGACCATGCCAGCCAGCCAGGCAGAACCAACCGCGCAGCCGAGCGAGGTCGGCCGTCTTGTCTCACGGCCCCCGGCGGCCGCGCCCGAGCTTCCGCAGGAGCCGGGCGTGCGCCCGATGGTCCTGACCGCGCAGCGCGACACGCTGCTCTACGTGCCGGAGGGGTACGACCCGCAGCGGCCCGCGCCGCTGGTCATGCTGCTGCACGGCGCCGGGGGCACCGCCGAGCGCGGGCTCTCGCTGCTGCAGCCCTTCGCCGACGAGCACGGCCTGCTCCTGGTCGCCCCCACGTCGCGCGCGTCGACGTGGGACATCCTCGCCGAGGGCCGCTTCGGCCGCGACGTCGCGCTGCTCGACGCCGCCCTCGACCGCGTGTTCGCCCGCTACGCCATCGACCCGGCGCGCCTCGCGATCGGCGGCTTCTCCGACGGCGCGTCCTACGCGCTGTCGCTCGGCGTCGGCAACGGCGACCTGTTCACCCACGTGCTCGCCTTCTCGCCGGGCTTCGTCGCCGACCTGCAGCGGGTGGGCGCGCCGCGGATCTACGTCTCGCACGGCATGCGCGACGAGGTGCTGCCGATCGACCGCTGCAGCCGGCGGATCGTGCCGCGCATGCGCCGCGACGGCTACGATGTGCGCTACGTCGAGTTCGATGGCCCGCACATCGTCCCGGACGCGGTCCGCCGCGACGCGATGGCCTGGTTTGCCGAGCCCACCTCGTAGCGTGGCCCTCACACGGCCGGAGGCGCGCCATGATCCTCCCCCGCGAGACCGTGCCGGTCGCCGCTGTCGCCGCGCACTACGACGAGCTTGACCGCTTCTACCGCGAGATCTGGGGTGAGCACGTCCACCACGGGCTGTGGCGCACCGGCCGCGAGCGCCCCGAGGAGGCGGTGGTGCAGCTCGTCGAGCTCGTCGCGCAGCGCGCCGGGATCGCACCCCACGCCCGCGTGTGCGACGTCGGCGCGGGCTACGGGGCCACCGCCCGGCACCTGGCGCGCCGCTACGACGCGCACGTCACCGCGCTGACGATCTCGATCGTCCAGTGCGCCTACGCCCGCTCCCTCGACCCGGCGGCGGACAACCCGGTCTACCTGCTCCGGGACTGGCTGGCGAACGGCCTGCCGGACGAGTCGTTCGACGCCGTGATTATGATCGAGAGCACCGAGCACATGGCCGACAAGCGGCGGGCGTTCGACGAGGCGCGCCGCGTGCTGCGGCCGGGAGGGCGCCTGGTGGTGTGCGCCTGGCTCGCGCGCGAGGAGGCGCGCCCCTGGGAGGTCAGGCATCTGCTGGAGCCGATCTGCCGCGAGGGGCGCCTGGCTGGGATGGGCACGCAGTCCGAGTACGCCGAGCTGATAGCGGCGGCGGGGCTGGCGCGGGAGAGCTTCGAGGACCTGAGCGCGCAGGTGCGCCGCACCTGGCCGATCTGCATCGGGCGCGCGCTGCGCGGCCTCTGGCGCCACCCGCACTACCGCGCCTTCCTGCGCGACCGCTCCAGGCCGAACCGCGTCTTCCTGTGGGCGATGCCGCGGCTGTGGGCCGCGTACCTCACCGGGAGCATGCGCTACGGCCTGTTCGCAGCCCGGCGGTCGCAGTAGCTGGCCCGCCGCGCCCGCGGGCCGCACGAGGAGGAGCACATGCATTTCGGCATCGAAGTGGTTCCGTTCGGGCCGTTCAGCGACCCGCGGCTGGTGGCGCAGGTGGCGCGCACCGCCGAAGAGGCCGGCTGGGAGGCGATCGCGCTCTGGGATCACCTCAGCTTCCCCTCCAGCGGCGACCCGTGGGTAACGCTCGCCGCCGTCGCCGCCGCCACCAGCCGCATGAAGCTGATCACCGGCGTCGCGCCCCTGCCCCGCTACCGCCCGCACCTGCTGGCCCGCACGCTCACCGCGCTGGACATCCTGAGCGGCGGGCGCGTGATCTTCGGCACCGGCCTCGGCGTCACCTGGGACCTGGTGCCGTTCGGCGACCCGGGCGACGACCGGGTGCGGGCGGCGATGACCGATGAGGGGCTGGAGCTGCTCTGCCGCCTCTGGACCGGCGAGCAGGTCACGCACCGCGGCGCGCACTACACGGTCGACGGCGTCGCGATGACGCCTACGCCGGTGCAGCGGCCGCGCATCCCGGTGTGGATCGGCGGCGACAGCCGCCCGGCGCTGCGGCGCGCCGCCCGCTGGGACGGCTGGATCATCGGGGTGATCAGCGAGCAGCGCGCGATCATCAAGACGCCCGAGGAGGTCGCCGCGCAGGTGGCCTACATCCGCGAACACCGCGCGCCGGACGCCGGCCCCTTCGATGTTGCCGTGGACGGCACCTCGGAGATCGGGGACGACGGGGAGACCGCCCGCGCCTACGAGCGCGCCGGCGCGACCTGGTGGCTCGAGTGCATCTACGGGTCGCGCGGGCCGGTCGAGGCGCAGCTCGAGCGCCTCGCCGCCGGCCCGCCGTCCTGAGGATCGCCTACGACGCCCGCTGCAGCACGAGCTCGACCGTCGTCGGGTGGCCCTGGGTGATCACCAGGACCGCCTCGGTGGTGGTGAAGAGCAGCTGCCCGCCGGCCTCGATCGTCGCCCGCACCGCGTACGTGTTGCGCTCGTTGATCTGGCGCGGGTCGTAGGTCAGCGTGAACGGGATCGGCACCTGCTGGGCGCCGGGCTCGATCAGCGCCTCGGCGATCTGCGTCGCCGGCGCGTCCTGGCGCGAGATATCGAGCAGCAGCACCTGCACGCGCGCGTCTGGCGGCAGGGCGATGCGCTCGCGGTACGTCACCGTGCCGGTGACGGTGGCGGCGGTGGGCGGCTGCGAGGCCACGAACGTCAGCGTGGAGCCGTCGTAGAGCAGGCGCAGCTGGTTGGCCGAGAGGGCGTAGCGCACCCGGCCCTGCAGCGCGCGCAGCACCTCGCGCTCCTGCTGGTTCACCGGCCCGTCGCACGCCCTGAGCGTGCTGATGATGCTCTCGAACACGATCTCATCGCCCTCGACGCGGTAGGAGCCGCCGAACCCGTTGCAGCCGGTCATGCCGCTGACCCTCGAGTCGCTGCCGAAGTCGATCGTCGCCGGGCTGGCGGCCACGGCCTCGACCGGCGCGCTGTCCGGGCCGAACGACTCCAGCCGCCAGAGCGTGCCGATGAGGGTCGCGGTGGGGGCCTCGTTGTAGCCCACCAGCGCGGCGCCGAGCCGCCCGAGCAGCACGTCGTAGGGCGGCTGGTTCTCGGGGTGCAGCTCGAGGCGCGCCCGCTCGAACCACTGCACGGTGTACTCCTGGCCCTCGACCGTCTCGGTCATCGCGTCGCTGAGCGGCAGGCCGAAGAGCGCCAGGCTCTCGGCGTAGGGCTGGGCGCCCGCCACCGGGCCGCTCCCGTCGAGGTCGATCCCGTTGGCCTGCCAGGCGCGCAGGAAGGCGCCGCAGACGTTGTGGCCGGTCTCGGGGAAGAAGAGGCACTCCTCGCGCGGCTCGCTCCTCGGGAAGACGAACCAGTCGCGCCCCTCCTGGAGGAGCTGGAGCGCGCCGAGCCGCCCGAGCTGGACGTCGTAGGGCGGCTGGTTCTCGGGGTGCAGCTCGAGGCGCGCCCGCTCGAACCACTGGGCCTGGAAGGGCTCGCCCTCGAAGCTCTCCTCGCGCTGGGGCGAGATCGGCAGGCCGAAGACCGCGAGCCCGCCGTTCTGCTCCCAGAACGTGCGGATGCGCCCGCTGATGCAGTAGCCCGTCTCGGGGAAGCAGCGCTCGTCCGCCTGCTCCTGGGCCTGCGCCTCGCTCACGGCGAATCCCGCCAGCAGCAGCGCGGCAAGCAGAACGCGCCACCGAAGCGCCCTACGCACAATATCGAACATCCCTGATTTCCTTTCGTCGTGTGAAGCACATTCCTGATTCGTGTAGCAAAGCGTGTTCCAGGGATGCACGGTCTGCTGGAGAGCGTCTGCAAGCCCTGTTTGCGGGCGAGCATCTCGGAAGCGAGCACCGGCTCCCGCCGGCTGCCGAGGAGCGCGCGCCTCGCAGCAGTGCCAGGAGCAAATGCCGGGCCAGCGCGATCGGGCGGCGCGGGGCCGCGGTTGCCGCCCGGCCGTTCGCCCGGTACAATGGCGGCGGCATCCACCGGCAAGGCTCGCCGGGAGCCTGATCGACCTGTCAAGCGGAGCGCAGATGAACCCACCTATCCTCTTCGGGCCCTACGGCAGCAGCGCGCTGGCCTACGTCGACCGGCTGGCGGAGTACGGGGCCAACGCCTGCTGGTTCCATATGTTCGACGAGCGCGCGTTCGAGGACTGCGCGCGCCACGGCATCGCCGCGTGCGTCGAGTTCAAGACCTTCCGCGCCGACTTCAGCGCGCGCCCGGAGCTGGTGCCGATCGGCGCCGACGGCCGGCCGATCCGCTACGGCAAGCTGGTGCAGGGGGTCTGCCTCTCGCAGCGCGACTTCCTCGAGGAGACTGAGGCGAACCTGGTGGCGGGCGTGCGCGCCTTCCAGCCGGCCGGCATCTGGCTCGACTACCTGACCTACGCCGGCTGGTTCGAGGTGCCCGATCCGGACCTTCAGGAGAGCTGCTTCTGCCCGGCCTGCATCGCCGAGTTCTGCGAGGCGACCGGGGTCGACGCCACGACGCCGGCCGAGATCCTGGGCGAGCACGCCGCGGAGTGGGCGCGCCACAAGTGCGAGCGGGTGGCGAAGTTCGCGGCGCGCTACGCGCAGATCATCCGCGAGCACCTCCCCAAGTGCGTCATCGGCGCCTACATGTGCCCGTGGACGCCCGACGAGTTCGACGGGGCGCTCACGCGCATCTTCGCGCAGGACTACCAGCTCCTCGCGGAGTCGATCGACGTGTTCACGCCGCTGATCTACGGCACCAAGAGCGGCCGCCCGGCCACCTGGGGGCGCGAGTTCCTCACCGCCGCGCCGGGGTTCGTGCCCTCCAACCGCCGCGTGCAGCTGATCCTGGACGCGCTCGACGGGGTCGAGAGCCTGCGCGAGACCGCGGCCTCGCCGGTGCCCTCCTACGGCCTGCAGGTCTTCGGCGGCGCGGCGATCTTCGCCGACGACGCGCTCGCGCAGGTGTTCCGCGAGAGCGCCGCGCAGATCCGGGCCGCGCTCGGCTGAACGACGCCACGATGTTGCCTGGGGTGTGGTTGCGCGTCTTCGCCGCGCCTGTAGCGGGCTAGGGGAGCCGGCTGATACGTGGGGCGAGCCCGAGCGCCCGCCCGCGCTCTGCGGCGGATGCGCGGCTGGTGACGCCGAGCTTCCGCAGCACGCTGGCGACGTGGTGCTTGGCGGTGTGAAGGCTGATCACGAGCGTGTCGGCGATCCGCTGGTTGCTCATCCCGCCCGTCAGTAGGCCCAGCACCTCGACCTCGCGCGGGCTCAGCGTCTCGCCGGTCGCCTCGATGTACAGCGCGCCATCGGGGACGACCGGCGGGCGCCGCTCGCCCGCTGCGGGCTGGGCGCACAGCTCCTCCAGCATCCGCAGCAGCCCCTCCCCGCCGTCCGCGTCCGGCGCCCCATTGTGCGCCGCGGGGCCGCCCTGGGCCGGCAGCGTGTCGCGGAGCGCGGCGATGCGCGCCAGCACGTCGTGTCTGCCCGGCGCGGACACGCTCGCCGCGAGGACGGAGCCGGCCTCCCGCTCGCGGCCCTCCGCGATCAGCACCAGCGCCAGGCTGTAGGCCGCATCTGGCAGGAACAGCCTGAGGCCGTCCCGCACCAGCAGCAGCAGCGCCGCGCACCCCTTGCGCGCATCGGCGATCTGGCCGCGCCGCGCCTCGACCTCGACCAGCACGGCGCGGCTCATCCCGTAGGACCAGGTGTCGCCGAGCGTCTGCAGCGTCGCGCAGCTCTCCGCCAGAAGGTAGTACGCCTCGTTCAGATCGCCGCGCGCGAGCGCCAGCGCGCCGAGGTCGTGCAGGATCCGCCCGACGCCCGGCATATCGCGGAGCGTGCTGCTGATCCGCAGGCTCTCCTGCGCGTACGCCTCGGCGTCGCCGAGCCTCCCGTCGCGCAGCGCCGCCATGCTCAGCCCGGAGAGCGCCGTGGTGACGCCGCGCTCGAAGCCCTGGCTGCGCCACTGCGCGAGGCAGCTGTGGAAGCACTGCTGCGCGGCGGCGAGATGGCCTGTGTACATCTCGATGTTGCCGCGCAGAAAGGTCGCCCAGAGCCGGACGAAGTGGTTGCCGGTGCGCTCGGCCAGCGCGGCGGCCTGCTGGTAGCGGGCGCGCGCCGCGGCGAAGTCGGCCGCAGCCACCTCGGCGGTCCCGAGGTGCAGCAGCATCTCGGCGCGCCCGTCGTCGTCGCCGGCGGCCTCCAGCAGCGCGATCCCCTCCCGCAGCAGCGGGGGCGCGGCGGCGGGGCGTGTCAGGAGCAGGAAGTAGCCCTGGAGGCCGGTGGCAAGCCCGCGCGCCGCATCAGCCACCGCGCCGAACGCTCGCAGCGCCCCGGCGGCCTGCCCGAAGAGCTCGACGGCGTCGTGCCGCCAGCCGTACAGATCGTAGAGCAGCATCAGGCCGCGGGCCATGCCGCGGACGATCGCCATATCGCCGGCCGCCGCGGCCCAGGTCCAGGCGGCGCGGATATTGTCGAGGTCGCGGCCGAGCCGCAGCCACGCCCCCGGCTCCGAGCCGCCGGTCTGCTGCGTGACGAGCCGCTGCAGCAGGCCGGCGTAGTAGGCGGCGTGGCGGGCCTCGGCCTCCTGGCGCAGCGCCGGGTCGGCGGCGAGCTGCTCGGCGGCGTACTGCCGCACGAGCTCGTGCAGGCTGTAGCGGCTCACGGCGTCTGCGGCGCCGGCCCGGACGAGGGACTTGTCGATCAGGGCGGAGAGGATCGGCAGGGTGGCGCCCGCGACGGCCTGCGCCGCCTCCCGGTCGCAGCTCCCGCGCACGACCGACAAGCGCGCGAGGACGCGGCGCTCGGTCTCGTCCAGCAGCCGCCAGGAGTGGTCGAGGGTGGCGCGCATGCTGCGGTGGCGGGCCGGGGCGTCGCTCAGGTCGCTCGTCAGCAGGTCGAGCGAGCGGTCGATCTCGGCGGCGAGCTCGCCGGGCGTGAGGGCCCGCGTCCAGCCGGCGGCGAGCTCGATCGCCAGCGGCATGCCGTCCAGCCTGCGGCAGAGCTGCGCGATCGCGGCCCAGTCGGAAGCGCGCGGCGCGAACCCCGGGTTGACCCGCCGGGCGCGCTCGAGGAAGAGCTGGACTGAGGCGGCGCGCTCGACGCGCGGCCCGCTGTCGGCGGCGGGGAGGCCGAGGCCGCCGAGCGCGACCACGTGCTCGTCGCGCAGGTGCAGGCGCTCGCGGGAGGTGGCGAGCACAGCGAGGCGCGGGGCGCCGGCCAGCAGGCGAGCGAGCAGCGCGGGGAGCGTGTCGTCGCCGCCGCCGAGGAGCTGCTCGCAGTTGTCGAGCGCCAGCAGCAGGGCGCGGTCGCGCAGGGCGTCGAGGAGCTGGTCCGCGGCCGGGCGCCCCTCGGGGAGCGGCACCCGCAGGGCCTCGGCGATCAGCTGGCACGCCTGGGCCGCGCTGGCGGCGCCGGCCAGCAGAACGACCGCGACGCCGTCGGGGAAGGCCGGGTCTGTAGCGAGGTCGGCGGCCACCTGGAGCGCCAGGCTCGTCTTGCCGGCGCCGCCCGGCCCGACGAGCGTCAGCAGGCGGTGTCGCCCGCCGGAGAGCAGCGCGGCGAGGGCCGCGCGCTCCGACTCGCGCCCGATCAGCGCCGTGGGCGGGGCCGGCGGCAGAGGGCGGTGCCACTCGGCGGCCGTGTTGTCGTCCGGGGAAGGCCGGCCTCCGGCGCCACGGGCCGCGGGCGGCTCCGAGACGAGCTGGAAGAAGTCGACGCGCTCGGCGTCGTGAAGCTCGAGCGCGTCGGCCAGGAGCACGGCCAGCGTGTGGGATGGCATGCGGACGCCCTGCTCCAGCTTCTGCAGAGTCGCGCTGGTGTAGCCGATGCGCGCCGCGAGGGCGTCCTGGGTGAGCCGGAGCTGGCGCCGGCGGCGCTTCAGCCACTGCCCGAAGGGGGTGCTGGTGTGTTGCGGCGACATAGCGTGCTCCCGGATACGGGCACCGGCCTGAAGCTGCGGGATCACCACGAGTATACCAAATCTGTCCGAGTTGTGTCCGAGTCGTGTCCGAGCTGTCCGGCTGAGCGGGAGCGGGGTCCCCCGCTCCGGCGCCCTGGCCCGCACGCGCCCGGACCAATAGCTCCCGCGATAGCTCTCGCGGCGAATACTCCCCGCCGCCGCCGCCAGATACCATAGCCACACGCGAAAGCGGTGCTGACGACATCGCACGAACGTGGGGGAGCTATGGCCTTGTATGTGCTGATCTGGCTGGCGCTCGTGGCGGGCGCCGGGCTGCTGATCTGGCTGGCGCGCCGGGCGCTGCGCCTCCGCAACCCTGGCGCGCGCTGGGCGCTTGCGGTGCTCGCGATGGCGCCGGCCCTGCTGCTGGCGGCTACCGCGGCGCTCATCGCGAACGGCTACTACCAGTTCTACCGTCCCCGAACAGCGCCGGCCATCGAGCTTGCGGCGGCGGCCGGCCCGGAGCAGATCGCCCGCGGGGCCCATCTCGCGCGGACGACCTGCGCCGCCTGCCACTCGCAGACCGGCGATCTCCCGCTCAGCGGCGGCGTGGACCTGAGCAGCCACTCGCCGGTCCCCATCGGGGTGATGGTGCCGCCGAACCTGACGCCGGGCGGCCCGCTCGCCGGCTGGTCCGACGCGGAGATCGCCCAGGCGATCCGCAACGGCCGCCACCAGAACGGCCGCACCCTGCTCATGCCGACCGCGTCGCTGCGCAACCTGAGCGACGACGACCTCGCGGCGCTGATCGCCTTTCTGCGCAGCCAGCCGGCCGTGCAGAACGACACCCCGGAGTCGATGCCCTCGCCGCTGCTGGCCTTCTTCTTGGGCACGGGCCTCGTCGAGCTGAACTCTCCGCCCGTCGAGGGGCCGGTTGTCGCGCCACAGCGGGAGCGGAGCGTCGCCTACGGCCGCTACGTCGCCAGCTACCAGGACTGCCGCACCTGCCACGGCGAGCGGCTGGAGGGCTCGAGCGGCGGCCTCACGCAGCCCGCCCCGAGCGCGCGGGCCTTCGCACGGGCGTGGACCGAGGAGGAGTTCATCCGGACGATGCGCACCGGCATCGACCCGGGCGGCCACCAGGTGCAGGAGCCGATGCCGTGGGAGATGATCGGCCGGATGGACGACCTGGAGCTGGCGGCGCTGTACGCCTATCTTCGGAGCGAAGAAGAGTAGACCTGGCCTGCGCCCGATCGCCTGTTGATGCTTAGCGATCGCGGAGGCGGCCTGATGGGCGGCGCCGCGCGTGCGCCGCCCCTTGGAGAGACACTATGTTGCACAACATCCTTCGCATTATGAGCTGGACCCTGGCCGTAGCCGTGCTGGCCGCCGTCGCGCTGTTTGGCGCGACCGGTGTCCGCGCCGATGGGGACACCGCCATCTACCTGCCGATGGTCGTCACCGGCAACCAGTCTGCGCCGAACCAGCCCGCGCCGCCCCAGCCTACGCCGAACCAGCCAACCCCGACTCTACCGCGCGGCTCCGTCCCGGCGAAGCTGGTCGGCACCTGGTTCAGCGGCCAGCTGCTCAACCTGACCTACTACAACCGCGACACCGGCGTGTGGGGCAACGCCGGCGGGCTCGGCCACATGATCGTCATCGCCGCCGACGGCAGCTACACCCGCGTCAGCCACCTGGAGATCGGCGGCGGCTCGACCTGCGTGAGCAGCGTGGACGTGTACAGCGCCGGCGTCGCGCGCGCCGAGGGCAACCAGCTGCTCCTGACGCCGAGCTACGCCCGCACCCGCACCGTCACCTGCGGCACCACCGTCTCGGACACCGAGGGGCCCTACGACACCGCCGCCATCCCGTGGCGCGTGGGCGAGGACGAGCAGCGCCACACGCGCCTGTGGCTGAGCGAGGCCCAGGGCGAGACCGCGTACTATCGGGACGGGGTTGGCCCGCAGGTGATCGGCGGCTGGGCCACCGGCGATGGCGGGGCCGTCGAGCTGTACGACCCGGCGACCGGCGCCTGGGCCGATCCGACCGGCGCGAGCAGCGTGTGGTATAACTTCGGCGCCGACGGGAGCTACCGCCACGGCCGGGTCGAGGCCGGCTACGGCGGCGACCCCTGCCGGCCGATCGCGATGACCTACGAGGCCGGCACGCTGGAGGGCAGCGGGTCCGAGCTTCGGCTCCAGCCGACCGCCGTCCTGCGCCACACCGTCAGCCTGTGCGACCCGACCGACTTCTACGACGAGGCGCTCGCGCCCGGCGCCCAGGAGCGCTGGACCTGGCTGTTCGCCGCCGACGGCGAGACGCTCAGCATCATCCGCGTCTCGTCCGGCTTCCAGCAGCATATGCTGAGCCGCGTCCCGTAGCGAAGCCGTGTCCTTCTCTGGGGAGCAGTGGAGGGCCTTGGCCCTCCACTGCTGCTTTTCGCCGGAGGATTCGGTGGGCCGCGGCGCGCTACAGCGCGACGCCCTCGACGATACTGAGCGGCGAGCTCGTCGGCACCACCCGCCGCAGCCGGAAGCCCGCGGCGCTGAACAGGGCGGCGTACTCGCGCTCGGTGCGCTCGCGGCCCCCTTGCATCACCAGCATGTTGATGTCGAACAGCTTGCCCTCCGCCGGCCCCGTCCCCGGCGGGATCACACGCTCCGCCGCCAGCACGCGCCCGCCCCGCTCCATACCTGCGCGGCAGCGCCGGAGGATGAGCGCGCTGCGCGCATCATCCCAGTTGTGCAGCACGCTCTTGAGCAGGTAGACGTCACCCCCGGCCGGCAGCTCCCGGAAGAAGTCGCCGGCGACCAGCTGGCACCGCGCCTCCAGCGGGCCGGCGGTCAGTTCCGCCCGCGCCTGCGCGATCACCTCCGGGCGGTCGAAGAGAACGCCCTGCAGCGCCGGATAGGCCTTCAAGATCCCCGCGAGCAGGGCGCCCTGCCCGCCGCCGACATCGACCAGTCGCCTCGTCCCTGTGAAGTCGTACGCGTTCAAGATGGCGGACACCTCCTGGTTCGAGAAGCCGGACATCGCGGCGTGAAACACCGCGGCGGCCTCGGGGTGCTGCGCCAGGTAGCCGTAGAGCGGCATCCCGTGGACATGGTTGAACGCCGGCTGCCCCGTTGCCACGCTGTAGTCCAGCCGCGCGTACGCCTGCCAGAGCCACGGCTCCCCGAACAGCACCGCCAGGCTGTGGGCCGAGCCGGGGCGCTCGCGGCACAGGCCCATCCCCAGCTCGGTCAGGCCGAACTGCCCGTCGTCGGTCTCGGCGAGCACGCCGGTGCTGGCGAGCGCCCGCAGCAGGCGGTAGAGCGCGGCCGGCTCGGCTCCCGTCTCGCGCGCGAGCTCACGGGCGGGCCGCGGCCCCTGCGCGAGGAGGTCGGCCAGGTTGAGCCGCGCCGCGACCGAGAGCAGCTGCGTCGTCCGGAAGCCCATGATCATCTTGCGCAGCGCCGCCGCGGTGTCGGGCGCCGGCGCTGTCATCGGTGGCTTAGCCATGCCTCCTCCTAGGTGAAGATAGCCTGCCCCGGGTTGAGCAGGTGCAGCGGGTCGAGCTGGCGTTTGGCGGCGACGAACGCCTGCCACAGCTCGCCGAACTGCCGCTCCCAGTCGGCCTGGGCCATCGGCACGGAGTCGATCGGGTAGTAGCACCCGCCGAGCTCGACCGCTCGCTCGTACAGGCGGCGGTTGTCGGCTACCTGGGCCTGCACGTGCTTGGGCGTGGGCGGAATGGTCGTCCGCATCAGCCCGACCAGCAGCACGCGTGGCTCGGCCGGCGCGCGGAAGAAGGGCGTGCGCAGGTGATCGCGCTGGTAGGGGTACACCAGGACCGGGCCGGCGACCTCCGCCGGGTCGAGCGACGCGAGCATCCCGGTGAGGAAGGCGTGCGCCTGCGAGCCGGGGAGGATCAGGTCCAGCATCGGGTGCGGGAGCTGCCACAGCCCGAGCTCGGAGAGCCGCGGCTCGAGCGGCGCGAGCCGGTCGATGTAGGCGAGGTAGGGCAGATCGAGCGCGAAGTGGCCGCCGGGGAGCCAGTCGCGGCGGCGGGGCGCCGTGCTCTCCAGGTCTGCGGCCTCGTCGAGCAGCTTCACCGCCTCGATGCAGTACACCCACCGCCCGCTGCCGGCGGGGGCGGCGAACGCGGCGGCAGCCGGGCCGAGGTGGCCGACGATCGACTGCGGGTCGTTGCCGAGCGCGAAGCCCTGCACGCACTCGTACTCCGCCTCGTCGACCAGCGCGTTCAGCGTGCGGAAGAACACGTCGAAGTCGCTGTAGAGCGCCCGGTGGTAGTGCGCGCGCTGCGGGGCGGCGACGAGCCGCAGCCGCGCCTTGGTGATGATGCCGAACTGCCCGAGCCCGCAGCGCACAACATCGAAGAGAGCGGTGTTGTGCTCCGGCGAGCAGCCCACGACGTCGCCGCTGGCGGTGACGACCTCCAGCTCGAGGACGTGGTCGGTCTGTGCGCCCATCTGCCAGGTGCGCGAGCCGACGCCGCCGACGGAGAGCGTGCCGCCGACGGTCGTCGTGAGATCGTCGGTGAAGACGGGGAAGGTGCGCCCGATCGTCAGGGCCGTCTCCGCCACGGTGCGCCAGAGCGCGCCGGCCTCCACCAGGATCGATTCGGGCGCCAGCTCGAGCACGCGGTCCAGCCCGCGCAGCTCGAGCACGAGGCCGTCCTCGGCCTGCGCTTGGCCGTGCGTGCTATGCCCCGCCCCGCGCGCCGCGAGTTTGATACCGTGCTGCGCAGCGTGGCGCACCGCGGCGACGACATCTTCGACGCCGGTGGCCCGGATCGTCCCGCGGGGCACGCGGTGTACGTAGCCGCCGTAGTCCCGCGCGACGGCGCGGCGGCTGGCTTCGTCGCGAAGAATGGCGGGCGCAGTGTTCCCGATTTCTCTCTGCATCCCAGTCCTCCTGACGGCACTTCGAGCGGCACAGCATTGAGGAGCAGAGCGCGGCCGCTCCCTCGGCCTGCCTGCGCTGCTTCCGCCGCGATGGGGCGCTCATGCGCAATGGCGGTGGAGGATGGGTTGTTCGAACGGGGATCGTCGCGTGTCGTCGGTCGTCGGAGGGGTGGGGAGGGCGGGAGCAGCGGGTGTACAATACGCAGGCGGCGCCGCGCCGGCATCAGGCCCGCGACCGATATCCGCCTGAGTCATCGGAGAGGCGCAGGGGCGGTGCTGCGGCGCCTTCGTCGGTGCAGAGCCGCGCAGAGAACGACGAAACCCACCGAGATACTCGGTGGGTTTCTAGGTACTGGAGCGGGAGACGGGATTCGAACCCGCAGCCCTCTGCTTGGGAAGCAGATGCGC
>CALJIC010000315.1 GCA_937974195.1 uncultured Roseiflexaceae bacterium
CCCTCCGAGATCCTCGTTACACCGCGGCTCTGTGGCGACGCAGTCGCCGCAGCGCCGCGGAAAAGCTCAGCGGAGGCTCAGCCTCCCCAACCAACGCCCGCGCCGCAGGCGCAAAGATTCACCCCGGCTGCACTTTCCAATTATCCGCTGCAGTGTTACAATACACGTCTGCATAATGGAGTGCACAAGCGACAGGAGCTTCGACACGATGAGCGACCACGAGAACGGCACGCGGCAGCAGCGGCGCCGGCAGAAATATATCTGGAAGCCCGAGATGATCCGCGCGCTCCGCGAGCACATGGGCCTGACGCAGCGCGAGCTAGCCGACCAGCTCGAGGTCCGGCAGCAGACGATCAGCGAGTGGGAGACGGGCCTGCACACGCCGCACCGCTCTACGCAGAAGACGCTCAGCATGGTCGCTGAGCGTGCCGGGTTCCAGTACCCGATGAACACCGAGGAGGACGAGGGCAACAACTCCTGAGCCCAGCGTCCGCACACAGCGCCGGGTCGGGGCAGCTTGCGCGCTGTCCCGGCCCGGCCTGCCTATCTCCCGCGGCGCCGCTTCTCAGGCGCTGCGCGCGAACAGCGCCGTGCCCGGCCGATCTGCCGTGCCGGAGCCCTCCTGCGCCCGTCCGGCGTGGCGCACGGAGTCAGCCTGTGGGGCACCCAGCGGCCCCGCCCGCTCACGCGGCCCGGCGGGCGGGGCGCCGCGCTGCCCTGCTGCCCGCTAGGTGCTCGCCTCCCGCTGCTCGGCCGCCGCGCGCAGCTCGCGCTTGAGGATCTTGCCGGTGGCCGTCTTCGGCAGCGCGTCGCGGATCTCGACCGTGCGCGGGTACTTGAAGGCCGCCAGCCGCTCCTTGCAGTACTCGATGATCTCCTGCGGGGTGGCGCTCTGGCCCGGCTTCAGGCTCACCACCGCGTGGATCTCCTCGCCGAGCGCCTGGTCCGGCACGCCGATCACCGCGGCCTCGGCGATCGCCGGGTGGCCGTACAGCACCTCCTCAATCTCGCGCGGGTACACGTTGAACCCGCCGCGGATGATCATGTCCTTGACGCGGTCCTTGATGAAGTAGTAGCCGTCCTCGTCCTTGTAGGCCACGTCGCCGGTGTAGAACCAGCCGCCGCGGATCGCCTCGGCGGTGGCGTCGGGGCGCTTGTAGTAGCCCTTCATCACGTTGTGGCCGCGGATCACGATCTCGCCCAGCTCCCCGGCCGGCACGTCGCGCCCCTCGGCGTCCACCACCCGCATCTCGACCCCCCAGATCGGCGTGCCGATCGAGCCGGGCTTGGGCGGCCGGTCCCGGTGGTTGAACGAGGCCACCGGCGAGGTCTCCGAGAGGCCGTACCCCTCCAGGATCGTCACCCCGTGCCGGCTGTTGAAGGCGTTCATCACCTCCACCGGCATGGCCGACCCGCCCGAGACGCAGGTTCGCAGCGACGAGAGGTCGTACTGCTCGGCGCCCGGGAAGTTCAGCAGATAGAAGTACATCGTCGGCACGCCGGCGAAGTAGGTCACCCGGTCGCGCGCCATCACCTCCAGCGCCTTCTGCGGCTCGAAGCGCGGCAGCATCGTGAGCGTCCCGCTGCGGTAGAGCACGGTGTTCATCACGCAGGTCTGCCCGAAGGAGTGGAACAGCGGCAGCGTCGCCAGCCCGACCTCGTCATCCCGCAGCTGCAGCAGCTGGTCGGCGCAGACCATGGCGTTGAAGACCATGTTGGAGTGGCTCAGCTCGGCCCCCTTCGGCCGCCCGGTCGTGCCGCTGGTGTACAGGATCACGGCCGTGTCGTCCGCCATCGTCGGCGCGGTCTCGAACGTCGCCGGCTGATCGACCATCAGCGCCCCGAGCGACGTGGCCCCGGCCGGGAGCTGCGTCTGGCTCCCGGGCGCCTGCGCGACCACCAGGTGCGTGCAGGCGGGCGCCATCTCGAAGCCGGCCGCCGCCTCGCCCAGGAACCCCTCCCAGACCACCAGCGCCGCGGCGTCGCTGTCCTGCAGGTGGTAGGCGATCTCGTGCTGCTTGAAGAGCACGTTGAGCGGCACCACCGCCGCCCCGAGCTTGAGGATCGCGTAGTAGACCATCACGAAGTGCGGCGTGTTCGGCAGCATGATCGCCACCTTGTCCCCCTGCCGCACCCCCAGCCGCGCCAGCCCGTTGGCGATCTTGTTCGCGGCGCCGTCCAGCTCGGCGTAGCGCAGCCGGGTGTCGTCCAGCATCACCGCCACCTTGCCGGGTGTGCGGCGGGCGCTCTGCTCCAGCAGCATTGCGAGGTTCAGCATCGAACAGCTCCTTTTCCCGTCGCTCGGCGGCCAGGCCGCAGAGTGGCGAAAACAAGGGTCGCGGAGGGCCAGCGGCGGTCCTCCACTCCTGCCTGCGTGGTGGGGCGGCCGCGCCGGCCGCCTCTCTCCTGTATCGTGAGCGCGCCAACGAAAAGGGATACCGCGATTATACGGGCGGAGCGCCGCCGGTGTCAACGCGTTGACACAGTGGCCCGGCGTCCGTATAATGCCCTGTGGCACCGAGGACGGCAGATACTTGCCGAACCCCGCCAGGACCGAAAGGTAGCAACGGTAGGTGAGTTCCTCTGGGTGTCCGAGGTGCCACCACAAAAGGCCCGGCGTACGCCGGGCCTTCGCGCTATTCCTCGCTGTCGGTCGGGCCGCTGCTCACCGCCGCTGGCTGGAGGCGCGGCGCCCCTTCGCTGTGGCGCCCGCGGCCGGCGGAGGCCCGAAGGTGCAGATCGCGGGGTACAGCTCGGCGACGCGGCGCAGATCGGCGAGCCACCGCGCGATGAAGAGATGCAGAAGGTTCATATCTGGCTCCTTTGCTAGCGCCAGAGAGCCCGGCGCGCTGTGCTAGCCGCCGTAGCAGCCGGGCGGGTCGATCTCGCCGCTGCGCAGCCCGCCGTTGAAGTAGGTGCCGGTGCTCGGGCTGTAGCCGATGTAGACGTGCTGTGCGTCGCTCGAGAGCGGGCCGTGGCTGGTCTCCCATGTGGCGCTCGGCGACTGAACCAGGTGCATGAGCTTCCCGCCGGTCACGTAGGGGTCGAAGTACTGCTCCCAGCCATCCATGAAGCCCAGCCAGTCCATCCCCTGCGTCTCGAAGTAGCCGACGACGTCGGCCATGAGCGACCCCTCGGCGCCGAACAGCACCCGGTTCCCATCGCTCCAGCCGCTCGCGGTCCACGGCGACGTCGTGTAGCTCTGGCCGCCGATCTCCAGCCGCGTCCGGGCGGTGCCGCCGTCCCGCGGGACGCTCAGGAAGAACTGGCTGGTGCCCGCCCTGGCCCCTTCGAAGAGCGGGTTGACGCGCCGCTGCTGGGTAAGCCGGACGTCGGCGGCGAGCCAGAACATCCCCACGCTGCAGATCGCTCCCGGAGGCTTGGGCGGCAGCGGGCAGCGGATGTACGAGGCGCCGTTGAAGATCGCGTAGCCGTCCTGGTCGTAGCTGAGCGCCCCGACCACCGCGCAGTTGCTGGAGATATCGGTCTGGCTCCAGCTCACGACGTTGGCCGGGGAGCCCTTCACGGTGTACGCGGTGTAGATGATGCGCGGCTGGCGCGGCAGCGGCGAGCGGTCCGGGAAGTCCACCTTGAGGTGCCACGCGTACCAGGGCTGCTCGCTGGCCTGCGCGCGGGCCGGCTGGAGCGCGGCCGCTGCCAGCGCCACCCCGATGAGCAGCAGCAGCCACCACGAGCGGTTCACAGGGGCAGTTCTCATCACTGTCTCCTTAACGCACACGGGTGACGCGGCCGCGCCGCTCGCCCTCCGTATGGAGAAGTGTGGAGGGCGCAGGCGCTTCACGGGCGCCACCAGGCCGAATGGCCGCCAACATCTCTTCCGGCACTTCAATCTCCCAACGCTCGTCCCGAAATACCGGCGGCCGCCTCGTTTACCTGAGTGTAGCCGAGCGGCAGCGGGCCGTGTTCCCAAGATCGCCGCCGATCTTCCCGGCCCGCGCTCCCGGCGCTAGCCGCGTGAGCCGTGACATACTGATCAAACGTGAGCCGCCCGCAAAATGGAGGCGCCTATGCCGACCACCGAGCTGAGTTCGAGCGTGACGCTGACCCCCTTCGAGCGGCACGTCAAGCAGGCGCTCCGCCTGTACGGCCAGCCGGAGCGGCTGGGCCGCGAGTCGCCGCTGGCGAGCGCATATATGCTCGGGCGCGTGCTGCGCAATGTGCCGCGGCCGGTGACCGACCGGGCGCGCGGCGAGGCGCTGCGCGCTGAGATCCGCGCCTCCGCCGCCAACCTCTGGCGCGGCCCGCTGCCCGCCTCGCGCGAGGAGATGCTCGAGGCGATCACCGTGGTGCGCCGCGACCCCGACGACCCGCGCTACTCGTACGTGGTGCTCGAGCTGCGCTGCTTCCAGGACTACATCGCGCCCTACCGCATGTCGGACATCTGGGAGCAGCCGCACCTGCTGCCGGGCTCGAAGTCGCAGCACTACCGCGACTTCGACGTGGCCGTCAGGCGGCTGGCGGCGGTGCTGCTCGACCGCCTGCGGCCGGCGCTGCGTCCAGAGCGCCCGCGGCCGCCCGACGTGCTCTACGGCTACGAGCGCCAGCTCGAGCTGCTCACGGATGGGCTGGCGCGCGGCTGCAGCGTGGCGCTCACCGGGGCCGGCGGCGTCGGCAAGACCAGCCTCGGCGCTGCGGCGCTGGCGCGGCTGGGGCGCCCGTCCTTCTGGTACACCCTGCGCCCCGGCTTCAACGACGGCGCCGGCAGCCTGCTCTTCGCGCTGGGCGCCTTCCTGCACGAGCATGGCGCGCCGAACCTCTGGCACTACCTGGCGGCCTCCAACGGCGTCATCGGCGACCTGGGCCTGGCCGCGGGGCTGCTGCGCCAGGACCTGGCCCTGCTCGCCGGGTCTCCGCCGGTGATCTGCATCGACGACATGGAGCACGTCTGCGCCGGCGGGCTCGCGCTGCTGGCGCCCGCACACGCCCAGCTCCTCGAGCTGGTCGAGGCGCTGCGGGGCGTGGCCCCGCTGCTCCTGATCAGCCAGCGGCCGCTGCCGGCGAGCGACCTGCACCTCGAGCTGCGCGGGGTCGGCGTCGAGGAGATCGCGGCGATGTGGAGCGCTGCCGGCGAGCCCCTGCCGCACCACGAGGCCGAGCGGCTCCACGCCTACACCGGCGGCAACCTGCGCCTGCTCACGCTGATGCTCGCCCTGCGGGGCGCGGACGGGGAGGCCGCGCCCTTCCCGACCGGGGGCGCCGCGGCGCCGTCGCTGCTGCCGGCCTTCCAGCGGCTGTGGCGGCGCATCACCCCCGAGGAGCGCCGCGCGCTGCAGCGCCTGTCGGTCTACCAGGGCTACGCGCCCGAGGACGTGCTCAAGCCGGACACGCTCGAATCGCTCACGCGGCTGCGGCTGGTGGAGCGCGACGGCGCGGGCGGGGTGGCGCTGCTGCCCGCCCTCGCCCCGGTTGTCCACGACGACCTCTCCAGCGAGCTGCGCGAGGCGCTGCACGCCGAGGCGGCGGCGGCGCGCCTCGCGCGCGGCGAGTACACGGCGGCGGCCTACCACTTCGTCCACTGCGGCCAGGAGCACCGCGCGGTGCAGGTCTGGTTCCCCCAGCGGCAGCAGGCGCTCGCGCGCGGCGAGGCCGATGCGGCGCGCCCGATCTTCAACGCGATCTCGCGCCAGCGCCTCGGCGCGCTGGAGCGCAAGGCGCTCGATACCATCCGCGCCGAGCTGCGGCAGATGGCCGGGCAGTACGAGGAGGGGCTCACCGAGCTGGAGCAGCTCGACTGGTCGGAGGAGAGCGAGGCCAGCGCCCGGCTGTGGATGCTGCGCGGCCAGCTTCAGGACGCGCTCGGCTACCCGGACCAGGCGCTCGCCAGCTACGGCGAGGGGCTGCGCGTGACCGCGCGCCTGCTGGGGCAGGCCGCCGCGCTCCACCAGCGGCGCGGGCTTCTCTACCAGCACCGCCGCGAGCTCAGCGCGAGCTGGCAGGAGATCTATCGCGCCGAGTTCGACCTGCAGATCCTGCGCGGCCTGCTGCTCGAGGAGGAGGGCAAGTACCTGGACGCGCTTGCGGCCTACGGGCAGGCCCGCGAGCTGGCCGAGCAGCTCGACGACAACGCGCTGCGCGCCCAGGCCGGGCGGCGCATCGCTACGGCCCACGGCCGCCGCGGGCAGCTCGACGAGGCCGTGGCCGCCGCCGGGCAGGTCCTCGCCATCTACGAGCGCCTCGGCGACCGCGTCAACCTGGAGAAGATGCGCAGCAATCTGTCGGCGATCTACGTGCAGGCCAGCCAGTTCCGCGCCGCGCTTGAGGTGGGTGCGCCGGCATACGCCTTCTTCGTCTCAGTGCGCGACCCGTATTTCGCCGCGGTCACCGGCGCGAATCTGGCCGAGGCCTCCTTCGAGCTCGGCGACCTCGACGGCGCCGCGCGCTACGCCGCCCGCGTGCTCGAGCTCGACGTCCGCTTCGCCGCGCCCTACGCGCACTATACCCTGGGCCAGATCGAGCTGGCGCGTGGCAACCCGCGCGGCGCGGCCGCGCGCTTCGCCGAGTCGATGGAGCGCGCCCGCCAGAACGATGACCCGTACATGGTGGCCTACGCCGAGCGGTCGCTCGCGGAGGCCTACCTCGCGGCGGACAACATCGAGCGCGCCGAGGAGCACGCGCTCAGCGCGCTGGCGCTCTTTCGGCAGCTTGGCATCGCCGGCGAGGTCGCCATCGCCGAGCGCACGGTCGCCGAGGTCCGCTCGCACGAGGGGCAGCTGTGGGCGGCGGGCTGAGCGGCCCGGCTCAGCACAGCTCGATCGCCCGCCGGCCCAGCTCGCGGATGTCCTCGTTGATCTCCGGGCTGTCCAGCTCCTCCCACGTGAGCCAGCGCGCCTCGCGGGCCTCGCGCTCCGAGTGCGCCAGGCGGCCGCCGCGCACCCGCGCGAAGTAGATCAGGTCGATGTGCTGGTGGCCGGGGCCGATATCTTCGAGTAGAATGCAGTACGGCTGCGGCAGGACGCGCACCGGCCCTAGCTGGCGGCCCGTGTCGATCAGCTCGACCTCCAGGCCGGTCTCCTCGCGCACCTCGCGCAGCGCCGCCTCGTCGGGCAGCTCGTTCGGGTCGATGTGGCCCCCTGGCGGGAACCAGGCCCTGAGCTTGCGGTGCAGCAGCAGCAGCGTGCGCCGCTCGTGAACTACGAATGTCGTCGCCGTGAAGTCGCGCGTGAGCGCGGGGATCGGCTGCGGCGTCTGCCTATCGTTCATCGTGGGATCGCCTGTGCTACGTTTTTGATCGAGTATAGATCATCTTCGCTGACGCTACCCTGAGTATACTAGACGTGTGGGTCCGCCGCCAGGCGAGACGGCGTGAGCGGGCCGTAACACCGGCGGTCCAGAGATCAGGAGGTCGTGGTTGGAAAGCCTCCGTATCCCAATACTCAAAATCGGCGATGTCCTCATCGCATCCATTCAAGTAGCCCTGCACGACGCCTCGGCGGTGCAGTTCAAAGACGATCTCCTGCAGCGGATCTATGAGACCAAAGCGCGCGGTCTGATCGTCGACCTGACGGCGGTGGATGTCGTCGACAGCTTCATCGGGCGCCTGATCAGCGACATCGCGTCGATGGCCGGGCTCATGGGTACGCGCGTAGTCATCACCGGGCTGCAGCCGGCGGTGGCGATTACGCTTGTCGAGCTGGGGTTGGAGCTCCCCCAGGTGCTCACGGCGCTGAACCTGGAAAAGGGCTTGGCGATGCTGCGTCGGCAGGTCGGGGAGAGCGGCGATGGGACAGGGTAAAGTTGCGGCCATCCGCAGCGACCTGGATATCGTCATCGCCCGGACCCTGGCGCGTGACACGGCCAAGAGCCTGGGATTTGGCGCGATCGACCAGGCGCGCATTGCGACCGCCGTCAGCGAGCTGGCGCGCAATATCTTCCTGTACGCCGGCAGCGGCTCGGTGACGGTGCGCGAGATCGAGCGCACCGGCCGCAAGGGGATCGAGATCATCTGCGAGGACCAGGGGCCGGGCATCCCCGACATCGACCTGGTGATGCAGGATGGCTACAGCACCTCGCGCGGCATGGGCATGGGCCTGCCCGGCGCCAAGCGCCTGATGGACGAGTTCGACATCAAGTCCGTCGAGGGCGTCGGCACGACGATCACGTGCCGCAAGTGGCGCATGTGACGGGATACGGGCCGCCTGCGGGCATAGAGCGATCACACGTAGAGACGCTCCGCCGGGGCGTCTCTTGGCGTTCGCGCGAATCGAAAGACGCCCTGCACGGGCGTCTCTTCGTTTTGGTTATCGCGGTCGTGTGCCCGCGGGCATATTCGGGGGACGGGGGCTTACGCCGGCGCCCGCACCGGGGCGAAGCGCTCGATCCGCGCGAGCAGATCCGAGATCTCGAACGGCTTGGGGATATGGTCGTCGGCGCCCGCCTCCAGGCTGCGCTCGATGTCGCCGTGCTCGGCCCGCACCGTGAGCAGCATCACCGGGACGTTGCGGCGGGCCTTGATCTGCCGGCAGACCTCCCAGCCGTTGAGGTGCGGCAGGTTCACATCCAGCAGGATGACATCCGGCGATGCGGCGGCCTCCTGCTCTAGCGCCTCAACCCCATCGCGCGCTGTGATGACGTCGTGGCCGTAGGTGACCAGCACCCGCTGGATCAGATCTAAGATATCGCGGTTATCGTCCACCACCAGCACGCGCATACAGACTCCTCGTAGCGCTTCTCTTCCGATTATACCTGTTGCCCCGCAGGCGGTCAAACGCGCGCCGGGCGCACGTGCGCGTCCGCACCCTGCAACTTTCTGGCTCCGTCAGACGTATAGCCTACAGAGACCGTGCGACAGACCCGCGCTGCGCGGGGCGGCGCGGCTAGGGGAGAGGTAACGTTGGCCGAGCCATCTGCTGATATCATCCGTCGGGCGCAGGCAGGCGACCCGGACGCGTTGACCCAGCTGGTGCTGACCCAGCAACAATATGTCTACAGCATTGCGATGAGCGTCCTCAAGGACCCGGATGACGCCGCCGACCTGACGCAGGAGGCGTTCATCCGTCTCTTCCGGGCGCTTCCGCAGTATAATAGCGAGAGCCGATTCACGACGTGGCTGTACCGCCTGGTGGTAAACCTCGGCCGGGACGAGCTGCGGCGGCGTGGGCGGCAGGTGCCAGTGATCGCCCCGGTCGAGGACGAGGAGCTCGATCCGATGTCCAGCGTCGCGGACGACGACCGCTGGTCCAGCCCGGAGCAGGCGCTTGACTCGCGGGAGCTGAGCGCTGAGGTGCGCCAGGCGCTCTCGCAGCTCGAGGAGCACTACCGGCTGGTGCTGACGCTCTACTACTTCGATGACTTGAAGTATACTGACATCGCCGAGATCCTCGACATCCCGCTGAACACGGTCAAGAGTCACATCCGGCGCGGCAAGGAGCGCCTGGCGACTCTGCTTGAGGCACAGGAGCAGCCGCCCTCGGCTCTGGCGGTGAAGCCGCCGAAGGCCGAGCCGCGTCGCGAGCCGCCGCGCGCCAACCCCTTTGCGTTGACCGCCGCGCTGGCCGGGAGGTGATGCGATGATGACCTGCGATGAGGCGCGCGAGAAGCTCGCGCTCGAGCCCACCAGCGCCGACGTGCTCCTTGCGGAACACCTGGCCGGCTGCGAGCGCTGCGCTGCGTACCGCCGCAAGCACCAGGCGCTGGATGGCGTCCTGCGCGCCGAGCTGCGCTGGGAGCCGCCGCCCGCGCTCACCGCGCAGCTGCTAGCGATCGCGGTCAACCCGGCGACGTGGGTGAGCGCCAGCCGGCCGGCGCCGCGGCCGAAGGAGTGGTACGTGAAGCTGGTCTACCTGCTGACGCTGGCGGTGATCGGGGTCTCGATCGCGCTCGCGTGGCAGGTGGCCGCGATGCTGAGCGCCCAGATGGGCCTGTCGGCGGTGCTCGCCGAGCTGGCCGCGGCGCCGAGCCGCGCCCTGGCGGACCTGACGCAGCAGCTGCCGGAGGCCCGCACCGCGCTCGATCTCATGGGCCGCGCGCGCGACCTGATGATGTGGCTGCTGATGGTCGCCATCCTGTGGCGCCTCGCCGAGCTCTACGGGCCGGGGTGGGGCAGCCAGCAGCACGCCCGCTCGTGACGCTGGCGCGCGAAGTGGCCGCAGCACAGAACGAAGAGCCGCCCGCAGGGGCGGCTCTTCGTGTGTCTGTCGATCTCGCTGAACCTACTGGGCCCGCCGGACGTTGAACGCGCTCCACCCGGCGTAGCGCGCCGCGCCGCCCAGCTCCTCCTCGATCCGCAGCAGCTGGTTGTACTTCGCCACCCGGTCCGTGCGCGCCGGCGCGCCGGTCTTGATCTGCCCGGCGTTGGTCGCCACCACCAGGTCGGCGATCGTCACGTCCTCGGTCTCGCCCGAGCGGTGCGACACCACCGCCGTCCAGCCGGCGCGCTGGGCCATGTGGATGGCGCTGAGCGTCTCGGTGAGGCTGCCGATCTGGTTGAGCTTGATCAGGATCGAGTTGGCGGCGTTCTCGCCGATGGCGCGCTCCAGGCGCTTGACGTTCGTCACCAGGAAGTCGTCGCCCACCAGCTGCACCCGGTCGCCGATGCGCTGCCGCAGGAGCTTCCAGCCCTCCCAGTCGTCCTCGTGCAGCCCGTCCTCAAGCGAGATCAGCGGGTAGCGGGCGGCGATGTCGGCCCAGTACTCGACCATCTCGGCGCTGCTGAGGCTGCGCCCCTCGCGCTTGAGGTGGTACTTGCCGTCCTCGTACAGCTCGGTGCAGGCCGGGTCCATCGCCAGCATCACGTCCTGGCCGGGCCGGAAGCCGGCGCGCTCGATCGCCTCGACGATCACCTGCAGCGCGGCCTCGTTCGTCGGCAGGCTGGGCGCGAAGCCGCCCTCGTCGCCGACGTTGGTCGGCTGGCCGCGGTCGTGGAGCACCTTCTTCAGGCTCTGGTAGATCTCGGAGCCCCAGCGCAGCGCCTCGCGGAACGTCGGGGCGCCGACCGGCATGATCATGAACTCCTGGAAGTCGGTGCTGTCGGTGGCGTGCTTGCCGCCGTTGAGGATGTTCATCATCGGCACCGGCAGCACGTGGGCGTAGGCGCCGCCGATGTAGCGGTAGAGTGGCAGGCCGAGCGCGGCCGCGGCGGCCTTGGCGCAGGCCAGCGAGACGCCCAGGATGGCGTTGGCGCCCAGCTTGCCCTTGTTCGGGGTGCCGTCCAGCTCGATCAGCGCCTGGTCGATCCCGATCTGGTCGGCGGCGTCCAGCCCTTCGAGCGCCTCGGCGATCGTCTGGTTGACGTTCTCGACCGCCTTCTGAACCCCCTTGCCGCCGAAGCGCTTCGCGTCGCCGTCGCGCAGCTCGATCGCCTCGTGGGCGCCGGTGGACGCGCCCGAGGGCACGATCGCCCGCCCCAGGTCGCCGCTCTCCAGCAGCACGTCCACCTCGACGGTCGGGTTGCCGCGCGAGTCGAGCACCTCGCGGGCGGTGATGCTCTCTATCAATGTTGACACGATTCTCTCTCCTCCAAGAACATCGCTTGGTCTAGCGCGCCCGCGCGCGATGACGAGGCCGCCGCACGCGGACGCACACCCTCTCAGAGCACACTGAGGGGCGCTGTAGCAGAAGCAGCCGCCCTATGAGGCCACCAGGCCCAGCTCGTCGTAGAGCCGGTTGAAATCGAAGCTCTCCTCCAGCATGGAGATGAAGCGCTCGATCTTGCCCTGCTGCTTGAAGCGGATGGCGCCGAACACCTGCTCCGCGCGCTCCACCGTCGTCAGCGTATCGTCGGCCACCAGGATGATCGGCACCTGGCGCTCCTCGGCCCGGTCGATCACCGGCACGCTGGGGCGGATGTTGCCGGTGAGCACCAGCACCGAGGTGCTGGTCTCCAGCGCGGCCAGCTGCAGGTCGGTGCGGTCGCCGCCGGTGATCACCGCCTTGTTGGCGCGCCGGCGGAAGTGCGAGAGCGCCGCCTCGGCGCCCATCGCGCCGATCAGCATGTGCTCGACGAGCTTGTTGGACCAGCTCGGGTTGCCGATCAGCTGGCCGCCCAGGTACTCCTGCAGGTCGGCCACCGTCACGCCGGCCAGCTGCGGGTCGGCGGCGAGCGTGGCGTACACCGGGATGCCCTGCCCCTCCAGGAACGGCACCACGCGCGAGCGGACGTAGTCGAGCTTGGGCTCCTCGACCTGGTTGATCAGCACGCCGAGCAGCCGGTCGCCGAGGTAGCGCTGCACGGCCAGCACGGCGTCCAGGGCGAGCAGCGAGCGGTAGCGGGTGATCAGCAGCACCGGGGCCTGGAGCATGTCCGAGACTTGGTCGGCCGACAGGTCGGCGATCGAGCCCTCGGCCCAGGTGTTGGCCCCCTCGAGCACCACGAAGTCCTTGTCGCGCGAGATCTGGACGTAGGCGTCGCGCAGGCGGCGGGCGGCGTCTACGCTCTGGCCGCGCAGGATCTGCTCCACGAAGCTCTGGGTGACGAGCACCGGCGCGACGCGCTCAAGGGGCTCCTTGAGCCCGAAGTGCCGGCGGATGAACTCGGCGTCCTCGTCGATCGTGGCGTCCTCGGTCGGGGTGACGGAGACGCTCACCGGCTTCATGTACGCGATGCTGAAGCCGTCGCGCCGCGCGCGGTCCAGCAGGCCGACGCAGGTCGCGCTCTTGCCGACGAAGGTCTCGGTTGATGCGACATAGAGCGTTGCCATCGCCCACTCCTTCGATTGCAGATCGCAGACTGCAGATTTGTAGATCGAGCAACGCTCTTCACCTACAACCCACACCCTACAATCCGCAGCTCTTAGCCCTGCAGAATGATCCGTGCGTCTACGACGATGCCGCCCTCGCCCTGGTTGTACAGCACCAGCGGGTTGATGTCCATCTCGACGATCTCTGGGAAGTCGGTGACCAGCTGCGAGATGCGCAGGAGCACCTCCTCGGCGGCGGCGATGTCCGCCGGGGGCTCGCCGCGCACTCCCTGCAGCAGCGGGAAGGCGCGGATGGAGCGCACCTGCTCGGCGGCGACCTGGCGGGTGATCGGCGCGATGCGGAAGGCGACGTCCTTGAGCACCTCGACGTAGATTCCGCCTAGGCCGAAGGCCACCAGCGGCCCGAACTGCGGGTCGCGGCTGACGCCCACCAGGATCTCGCGCCCCTTGCGCACCTGCTCCTGCACCAGCACGCCCCAGATCTGCGCCCCTGGGCTGTACTTGCGTGCCCGGTACTCGATCAGCTCGTAGGTGTCGCGCGCCTGGATGGCGTCCTGCACGCCCACCTTCACGCCGCCGATGTCGCTCTTGTGCAGGATGTCCGGCGAGGAGATCTTCATCACCACGGGGAAGCCGATCTCGGCGGCGATCGCCGCGGCCTCCTCCGGGCTCTGCGCCAGGCGCGACTGCGGCAGGCGCATGCCGTAGGCCTCCATCACCTCGCGCGCCTCGAGCTCGCCCAGCTCCACGCGCCCGGCCGCGCGCACGCGTGCGAAGAGCGAGCGCACCCGCTCGCGGTCCACCTCGAAGGAGGCGTACTCGCCCGGCTCGCGGTCGGCCCACACCCGCTGGCGGTACATGGCCCGCAGCGCCGAGACGGCCCGCTCGGGGAAGGGGTAGTTCGGGATGCGGTGGCGGTTCAGCAGATCCAGCGCCGGGCCGATGCTGTACTCGCCCATGTAGCTGGCGAGTATCGGCTTGGTCTGGCCGGCGGCCAGGCGCGCTATCACCTCGGCGGTCCGCTCCGGCTCGCTGCCCGCCTGCGGCGTGAACAGCACCAGCACCGCGTCGACGTTCGGGTCGGCCAGCGCCGCCGCCAGCGCCACCTCGTAGCGGTCGGCCGCCGCGTCGCCGATCACGTCGATCGGGTTGAAGACGCTGGCCGTGGGCGGGAGCCCGGCCCGCAGGCGCTCGATCGTCGCCGGCGTGAACTCGGCCAGCCGCAGCCCGCTGCGCTCGATCGCGTCGGTGGCGATGATCCCCGGGCCGCCGGCGTTGGTGACGATCGCGATCCGGTTGCCGGGGATGGGCGGCTGGTAGGCGAAGGCCAGCGCGTAGTCGAACAGCTCCTCCATCGACTCGGCGCGGATGATGCCGCTCTGCTGGAAGGCCGCCTCGTACGCCCGCTCCGAGCCGGCCAGCGAGCCGGTGTGCGAGGAGATCGCCCGCGTGCCGGCCTGCGTCGTGCCGCTCTTGATCGCGATCACCGGGGTGCGCTTGGTCACCTCGCGCGCGGTCTGGATGAAGGTCGGCCCGTCGTTGATGCCCTCCAGGTAGGCGAGGATCACCCGGTTCTGCGGGTCGCCGCCCCAGGCCCGCAGCAGCGCCACCTCGTCCACATCGGCCTTGTTGCCCAGGCTGACGAAGCGCGAGAAGCCGATCCCCTGGCTCTTGCTCCAGTCCAGGATCGCGGTGCAGATCGCGCCGGACTGGGACATGAAGGCGATCTGCCCCGGATCGGGGTACAGCGCCGCGAACGAGGCGTTGAGCTTGGTGAGCGTGTCGATGATGCCCAGGCAGTTCGGCCCGACCATGCGCATCTCGTAGCGCCGCACCAGCTCGAGCAGCTGCCGCTCCAGCTCGCGCCCCTCGCCGCCGACCTCCTTGAAGCCGGCGGTGATGACCACCAGGCCCTTGACTCCTTTGCGGCCGCACTCGTCCACCACGCCCAGCACCGCCGCGGCGGGGATGACGATCACAGCCAGGTCGATCGGCTCGGGGACATCCAGCACCGAGCGGTAGGCCGGCAGGTCGAGGACGGTGGGAGCGCTGGGATGGATGGGGAAGACGCGCCCGCCGTAGCCGTTGGTGAGGATATTCTTGAGCACCCGGTGGCCCAGGCGCGACGGGTCCGGCGACGCGCCGACGACCGCGACCGAGCTCGGGGCGAACACTGCTTCCAGCATGCGCGGTTCCCTTGCGTGTGCAGAGGCAGGTAGGAGTCGACAGTCGACAATCGTACGAGCGGCACGCAGTGCGCGCTATCATACCTGATCGTGCGCTCTGTCGCAAGCCAGCGCTGGTGCGCCG
>CALJIC010000316.1 GCA_937974195.1 uncultured Roseiflexaceae bacterium
CTGCCGCCCGCCGCGGCCGAGAGAAAGCTGGTCTCCTCGGGGAGAGCGCCCGTCTCAGCGGGCCCGACAACCCGCCACGCGCGTGTGAGGAGCGCGTCGCGGCTCTTTCTCGCGCGGTCGCGCGTCGGCTTGTGGTTGATACCAGGGCTGTCCTGGTAGCAGGTCACGAAGTGCACATACGCCTGCTCGATGTGCGCGGCGGTCAGGGTGACCGTACCGGCCGTGCCGTCGCCGGTGAGAGTGATCGGCTCACCGAGCGCGAGGCCGGCGGGCGGGCCGCCCGGCACGTCGAACGGCGTGAGCGGGTCGCGCGGGATGGCATCGGCTATCCCAAAATCGGTGATGGCCGGCGATGCGCCGGCAGCAGATACGTCTACTGGCATGCAGAGAACCTCCTGGGGTAGGGCGGCCGTGTCCGCCCCGCCGGGCCGTGGTGCTAGCGGGCGGAGCCAGGCGTGGTGCGGGGTGCTGTGTTGAGGGCGGTGATCAGCGCGCTGGCCTGGGCGAACGTAAGGTCCTCCAGGCGTGTCACGCCGTACTGCCTGCGCGCGGCCGCAAGCTGCTTGCGCTCGGCGAGCAGCGCGAGCTGGCGCGGGGTGATCATCCGCACCTCGCGAGCAGGCGCGGCGCTGGCACCGGCCGCGCCTGTGCGGCTGCGGATCTCGGCGAGCCGGGCGCGGACCTCCTCGGCGGTGTTCGCCGGGGGCGGCATTGTGTCGGGGGCGTCAGCCGGCAGCTCCCTACGGCGCGTGGCCGCGCCGCCAGCGGGAGCGAGCAGGCCCGCCCTGGCGTACATCTCGTGGACCAGGCGGCGCGCCTCGCCCTCGGCGAAGCGGAAGCCCGTGCGGTCGCCCTCTCCCTTCCCCCACAGGCGGGGGAGGCGGTAGAGGTAGCGGCCCAAGCCGAATTCGGCGCAGGCGCGCTTCTTGGCCTGGGCCTCGGCGATCGTGCCGCAGTTGGGGTCGCTAGGGTCGCCCTCGCCGCTCGCGTCCTTGGTCACGCCGAGGATCGTCAGGCGGGCGATCAGGCGGTGCTCTCCCCAGGGGACGAGCTGGACGGACCAGTGCCCGGGGCCGATGACTACGTCGAGGCGCTCGGCATACAGCCGCCAGTCGCAGTAGGCAAGTGCGAGCGCGCTAGTGCCGTCGCGGCTGACGCTGCCCGGCTTGAGCTCGACCTGGTCGATCGGGAAGGGCGTAAGAAGCTGTGGCAGCGCGTCCGCGAGGGTGCGCGGCGTGGCGTGCGGCGGGACCTCGCTCGGGTCCGGCGGCGCAGGCGCCGCCGGCTCCTCCGGGAGGGCGGGGGTGTGGGTGCGAGTCATGGGGGAACCTCCTTGTGGGATCGCCCCCTGGCTCGCGCGCCGCGAGGCCAGGGGAGTACTGGCCCGGAACGGCGCGGGGCAATGCGATGTGCACGGCGCAGAGCACTGCGATGTGCCGGTGCTCTGGACGCGCGGGATAGGCAGAGACGAACGGGCAGGCCGGTTGCGCGGATACGCGCACCGCGTGCCTGTATCAGCCGCAGAAGCACTGACGGAAGTGGCATCGCGGCGGGGCGAATCGACAGAGCCCGCCGGGTAGTGCGGGATCGGGTGTTACGGGTGAGAGAGCGGGAAACTCGAGGCGTTCAGGCGCGCAGCAGGAGCTGCGCGTGCGCGTGGTCCAGGCAGGCCAAGCCCCCTGGCTCTGCGATCTTCAATTGAGCGAGGTACATCCGGCCGCAGTCCGCAGGGCGGCTGTGCCGGGAGCGCTCCCAGCCGGTCTGGCGCGTGCTCCGCGCGCCTGCCCAGGTGATCACCCTCGAGAGAAGCGGGTGCCAGCTGGCGCGGCGCGCATTGCCTCACGCAGCCGGGCGGGCCACGCTCGAATGCGAGGTCACTCTAGCACGCGGGGCGTACCAGCGCGTGACCAACCGGCCCGGCATCGCCGGCGCCACTTGCCTCATGCCCTCCTGCCGGCAGAGGCACGAGCGCATGTTGGTGCGCCACATGCACCAACATGATCTTTACGGATCCCTTTGGTGCGTCTAACACACCAAGGGGATCCGTGAGGATCTGTTTGGTGTGACACACGCACCAACCTCTGCTATACTTGGTGTGTCAGACACACCAGCGAAAGGACAGCGCATGACTTCGAGGGAGGATGCCGCGCCCGAGCGGCCCAGAGAGACGTTGCCGATCCCGCTGTTTGAAGGCGTGGTGCTTGCGGCGCGCGGGGCAGATGGCCTGATCTGGATGTGCCTCAACGACCTCTGCGACGTGCTCAATCTCCGGCTCGCGTCCCAGCGCCGCCGCATCGTGGCCGACGGCGGGCTGCATCTGCGGGCCTTCACCGTTCCGCGCGGCAACCAGGTGCGCACGCTCGACTTTCTCCTGCTCGATGATCTCGCGCCGTGGCTGGCCTCCATCGCCACGAGCCGGATCAGCGACGAGGCCCAGCTCCGCTTCACGTATGTGCGGACCTATCTGCGCAACGCCGTTCGCCGGGCGTTCAACGAGCTTGCCGGCCTGCCCCAGGGCCCGAGCAATACGATCGAGGACCTCGCCGAGCTCGATCGCATCAACCCCGCGCTCGAGCGGCTCGAGGAGCTCAGCGAGCGGCAGGCGGCGGCTGAAGCGAGCAACCTCGAGGCCCACGAGCAGCTCCGCGCGATGCTGCTCGAGCTGAGCGAGCGCGTCAGGGAGCTCGAGCACCAGGTGCGAAGCAAGCTGCGGCCCGAGCAACGCCACACGATCGACCACCTGGTCCAGCAGATCGCCGAGGTGCGGTCCGAGCGCGACAAGAGCACGGTCGGCGTCGCAAAGCACCGGACGTGGAGGCAGCTCAACGACGCGTTTCACGTGACGACCTACACCGACCTGCCGGCGGCGCGCTGCGACGAGATTATCCGGTACCTCAAGGATCTCTACCGCGCGTATGCTGGACGGGACATCGACGCCGTTGAGCAGCAGGGACTCTTCTGAAGCCGGAGGCGCGATATGGATAACATCGTCGCCACGGTCGGAGCTCGGCTGCGCGCGGCGCGCCTGCGCGCTGGGCTCACCGTGCGGGCGGCAGCGCAGCAGGTGGGGGTTGATCACACCGCGCTCGTCCGGTACGAAAGCGGCACAACGCAGCCAACGCTCGAGCGGCTTGCGGCCCTCGCGCGGCTCTATGGGACGACTCCGGCGGCGCTCCTCGCTTCGAGCGAGGCGGCGGCAGCCCTGATCGCCCTGTTCGACACGGCCGACGCGGAGCAGCTCTCGCACCTGCGCGTGCTCGTCGATGCTCTGAGAGACCAGCAGGAATAGCGCTGTCTTGAGCGAGACGGCAGCACGGCGTCTCGCTCAGGATCACCCTGGTCAGTCGAGGTCCTCGGCGAGGTCGGCGTAGAGCGTCGCGAGCTCGACAACGATCCCGCCGTGAGCGTCCATGAGGGCGCGGGCATCCGGCGTCGCCCCTGCCCGTGCGAATAGCGCCGGCACCACCCGCCACCCCGCCCCTCCGTCGGGGAGCGCCGCGACCGTCCGCGGGATGGTCTGCTCCAGCAGCTGCCGCACCGTCTGCCGGTTGACCGCGTCCGTGCCCCACTTGCACTCTCCCATCAACACCGCTCGCTCGCGCCAGCTCACCCCCACCACGTCGGTCTGCACCCCGCGGCCCCAGTGGCTCCCGACCACCTCCGGCCGCAGCGGCAGCGCCCCCCGCAGTCCCTGCCGGAACACCCACGTCCGCGCCAGCTCCTCCCACGCCGTCTGGCCCACGAAGGCCCGCAGCCCTTCCTGGATCTGCGCCAGCACCAGGTCCGGCTGGTAGGGTATCTCGGCCGCGTTCGGGCGCAGGAAGCGGAAGTAGAAGCGGTGGAACGGGTCGGTGAGGTGGTAGCGCCCCTGCTTCGAGCGGTGCTGCAGCGCGGGCGGCACCGTCGCCGGGACCCGCCGCTCGACCAAACGGAGCTCCTGCAGCACGCTCAGATACTTCGTCAGCGTTGTCGCCGGCGTGAAGGTGGCCGCGACGATGTCCTTGAGCGCGTGCGCACCCTCGCCGATCGCGTTCAGCACGGTGAGATAGGTGCGGATGTCGCGCACCTCGTCAGCCAGCAGCAGCTCGACCTCGGACAGCGCGACGCTCACTGGCGCCAGGATCTCCTGGCGGATGTTCTCGCTGAGGGAGAGCGCGGGATTGAACCAGGAGAGGTACTGCGGCACGCCACCGACGATGGCATAGGCGGCGACCTGCGCCTCCGGGCTCCAGGTGGGGAAGAACGCCCGCAGCGCGCCGAACGGCAGCGGCTGGAGGTGGTGCTGGGCGGTGAGACGGCCGAAGAGCGGGGCCTGCTGGCTGAGGATCGTCTCCATGGTGCGGATATGCGAGCCGCACAGGACCAGGATGAGCCGCGAGTGCTGGAAGTGGACGTCCCAGGCGTACTGGAGGGCCGAGAGCATCGCCGGGTCGGCCTCGACCGCCCAGGGGATCTCATCGAGCACGAGGATGCGCCGGTCGTCGCGGATGAGGGCGGCGACGTCATCCCAGAGATCCGACCAGCTCGCAGTCGCAGGACCG
>CALJIC010000317.1 GCA_937974195.1 uncultured Roseiflexaceae bacterium
ATGCGGTGCAGCGTGCGCGGGATGCCCGCCCGGTTATCTTCCCCGAACATGCCGATCCGGCCGATGACGTAGTTGATATCGTCCTGCGTCACCTCCTGGTCGCTCAGGAAGCGCTCGTGCTCTCGGTAGCGCGCCTCGGGCAGCCGCCCCAGATCCATGATGACTTCGAGCAGATCCTCCTTGTTCTCGGGTCCGTGTTCGAGTGACTGCTGGATGTGCGGCGGCAGCGTCTCTAGGAGCAGGTCGATGTTACTCGTGATATCGGGTTGCTCTGGCATATGGCCTCACGTCCTCGCGCATGGAGGAGATGGTCGGAATCGGGGTGTGCGGCTCCGGGCGCGGCTCGAGCGCCGGCACCAGCATGGACCGCCGGACCGCGACCGTGGTCTGTTTGTAGAGCAGCGCCTGCTCGCCGATCGGCTGGAAGCCGAGGTCGCCAGCGGGCAGCATCAGTTCCTGCTGGTACTCGCGCAGCAAGAGGTAGACCGGCAGCGAATCTGAGATATGGCCGAGCCCGAAGCGCAGGATGTCGGTCGTCGCATCGCGCGCCTCGGGGCGCACCAGCAGCCTGAGGATGTGCCCCGCCGGCCCGCTGGTGAGGTGCAGGTAGGCGGTGAGATCGTCGTGCGGGCCGAGCACCCAGGCGCGGCGCGCCGGGCGGCTCCAGCCGCGCGCCAGCGGGAGCATCCAGTCGCGCGGGGCGCGCGCCTCGGCGTGCTGGACGCTCTTGGGCGTCACGGCGCCGTAGAGCTTGTGGATGGCCCAGACATCGCGCCGGCTCTGGGGGCGCATGGGCGCGATCGACGTGCCCTGGTCCCAGTCGGGGCCGTCCAGCCGCATCACCGTCTGGTAGCCGAACGAGCTGAAGCCGAGCTGGCGGAAGACCTCGCGCAGCTCCTCGTGGCGCTCGGAGAGCGCGCCGTAGAGGCGCTGGACCCGGTGCTGGCCGGCGTGGACGCAGAGCACCTCGAGCAGGCGAAACCAGGCGTCCGGGTCAGTCGGGCTCGTGGCGTTCCCGTAGGCCAGCAGCTGGACGATGTCGAGCTCTGGGCGCCCATAGCGGCCGACCGCCTGGACCACCGCCTGCATGCCGCGCTCGCGGAACACGAACGTCGCGCCGTCGCGCCCGGCGCCCTCGATCGTGCAGCGCATGGCGAACCAGAAGGGCCGGTGGGGCAGCGCCAGCATGGTCTCGTTGTAGAGCGTGACCGAGCTGCGCGGTTTGCGGCGGAGTGTCCAGAGATCGGCGAATGTGACCGGTCGTATCATACGTTCGGTGCTGAGAGCTGAGCGCCGCGGGCGGGTGCGCGAGTTCCTCGCCCGGGCCTCAGCACGCAGCGTTCATAGCTCGAGAAAGTAGCGGTGCATCCTGTCGTCCGGCGTGAGCTCGGGGTGGAAGGCGGTCGCGAGCATGCGGCCCTGCTGCGCGGCCACCACCCGGCCGTCGTCGAGCGCGGCGAGCACCTCCACGCCGCTGCCGGGCGACTCGAGGATCGGCGCGCGGATGAAGACGGCGCGCATCGGCTCTTCGCCGAGCTGCGGGATGGACAGGTCGGCCTCGAAGCTCTCGAGCTGGCTGCCGAAGGCGTTGCGGCGGGCGGCGATGTCCATGAGCGCGAGCGACGGCTGGTCCTCGCGGCCGTCGACGATCGTCTTCGCCATCAGGATCGCCCCGGCGCAGGTGCCCCACAGGGGCATTCCCTGGCGCACCCGGCTGCGGATCGGCTCGAGCAGGTTGTAGAGCGCGAGCAGCTTGCCGATCGTCGTGCTCTCCCCCCCTGGGATGATCAGACGATCGACCTGCTCGAGATGTTTCGGCAGACGGACCTGTACGGTCGGGGCGCCGATGCGCCGCAGCACCTCCTCGTGCTCCCGAAAGTCGCCCTGGAGGGCAAGTATTCCTATCGTCATACTCTCTCAGTAGCTAGTAGCCGGTAGCCAGGGGCCGGTGCGGCGCGGTCTCCGCGGGCGCAGCGGCGTCTGAGGCGCTGGCTACCGGCTACGCTGCTACCAGCCTCGCCCGGCCATGAGCTGCTCGCGCGGGATGTCGGAGATGTTGATCCCCACCATCGCCTCGCCGAGCCCTTTGCTGACCTCCGCGATGATCTGCGGGTCGTTGTAGTGCGTGGTGGCCTCGACGATCGCCCGCGCGCGCCGGCGCGGGTCGCCCGACTTGAAGATGCCGGAGCCGACGAACACGCCGTCCACGCCGAGCTGCATCATCAGCGCCGCGTCGGCCGGGGTGGCGATGCCGCCGGCCGCGAAGTTCACCACCGGGAGGCGCCCGGTCTCGGCGACCTGCCGGACCAGCTCGTAGGGCGCCTGGATGGACTTGGCGTAGGCGAACAGCTCGTCCTCGTCCATCGACTGCAGGCGGCGGATCTCGCTGTAGACCGCGCGGGCGTGGCGCACCGCCTCGACGACGTTGCCGGTGCCGGCCTCGCCCTTGGTGCGCAGCATGGCCGCGCCCTCGGCCACGCGCCGCAGCCCCTCGCCGAGGTTGCGGCAGCCGCAGACGAACGGCACCTTGAACTTATGCTTGTTGATATGGTGCTCCTCGTCGGCCGGCGTCAGCACCTCGCTCTCGTCGATGTAGTCGATGCCGAGCGCCTCGAGCACCTGCGCCTCGACGAAGTGGCCGATGCGCGCCTTCGCCATCACTGGGATGGTTACAGCCTGCTTGATCTGCAGGATCAGCTCCGGGTCGCTCATGCGCGCCACACCGCCCTGGCTGCGGATATCGGCGGGGACTCGCTCGAGGGCCATCACAGCAACCGCACCGGCTTCCTCGGCGATCTGCGCCTGCTCCGGGGTCACGACGTCCATAATGACCCCGCCCTTGAGCATCTGCGCCAGGCCTGCCTTGGTCGTCCAGGTTGACTTCTCCATTGGACGGACTCCTTGGTGTGTACCGCAATCTGTGTGACAGGGCGTGTGTGGCGGGGTGGCGGCGACGCGCCTCACACCTTCCCTTCTCCCGCCGCGCCTGTGGAACATCGGGCAGCGTGGAGGGCGTGCCGCCCCCGCACCTGCGGGCGGAGAGCCTGCGCGGCGGACCCGCCAGGGCAATCACCTAAGCCCTGTCATGGGACAATTTTGGCTGTATTGTACCATAAGCCCCACAGAGGCGGGAGGGTCAATGCGCGGCCCGCAAGCCGGGACAAAGGCGCAGGCCGCGGGGCGCAGCCCGGCGCCGATGCACCGGTGCACGCGACCTGCGGCCTGCAGGGGTGTCAAGCGTTCGCTTGGGGCCTAGCGCCCGAAGCGCTCGGCCACCGCGTTCCAGTTGATGGTGTTCCACCAGGCTTCCAGGTAGTCCGCCCGGCGGTTCTGATACTTGAGATAGTAGGCGTGCTCCCACACGTCCACGCCGAGCAGCGGGATGTGGCCCTGCATCAGCGGGCTATCCTGGTTAGCGGTGCTGTAGGCGTGCAGGTTGCCGTCCTTGTCCATCACCAGCCAGGACCAGCCGCTGCCGAAGCGCTTGAGGCCGTTATCCTTGATCTTGGCCTTGAACTCGTTGAAGCTGCCGAAGGCCTTGTTGATCGCCTGCGCGAGGGCGCCGCTCGGCTCGCCGCCGCCGCCGGGGCCCATGATGCTCCAGAACAGCGTGTGGTTGTGGTGGCCGCCGCCGTTGTTGATCACCGCCTGGCGGATGCTCTCCGGCACGTCGTTGATGTTGGTCAGCAGCTCCTCGATCGTCGCGTTCTGCAGGTTGGGGTGGCCCTCGAGCGCCGCGTTCAGGTTCGTGACGTAGGTAGCGTGGTGCTTACCGTGGTGGATCTGCATCGTCTGGGCGTCGATGTGCGGCTCGAGCGCGGCAGCGTCGTACGGCAGGGGCGGAAGGGTAAAAGCCATTGGGTGCCTCCTTGCTTACTTAGCTTCCTCTCTATCATTGAGATGAGTGCTCGGTCTGCTCCGGCTGCGGCGCGCTGATCCGGTAGCGGCAGCAGCCGCCGCCTTCGGCGATCGTCTCCTCGCGGACGATCTCGGTGCCGAGTAGCTCCTCGTACAACCGCAGCTCGTGGGCGCAGGCCTGCGGGTAGTCGCGAGCGGCGCAGTCCACCGGGCAGTTGTGCTCGACGAGGGCGTACTCGCCGCCCGGCAGCTCGTGACACTCGCACATGTAGCCCTGCTCGGTGAGCAGCTCGGCGAGCTCGGCGACCTGCTCGGCGTGGCTCTTGCCGGCGAGGCGCTCGGCGTACTGCTCGCGGAGCTGCTCGCGGCGCGCTGCGAACAGCCGGTCCACGGCCTCATCGCCGCCCTCGGCCGCCACGAACGCCAGCGCGTCCAGCGCCAGCCGGTCGTAGCGCTTGGGGAACAGCGACTCGGCGGCGGGGGTCAGCGCGTAGAGGTGGCTCGGGCGGCCGATCCCGCGCCGCACGCCCGCGGTGCTCACCAGGCCGTCCCGCTCGAGCAGCGCGAGGTGCTGGCGCACGCCGACAGCGCCGATGCCGAGCGCGTCGCTCAGCTCAGCGGCGGTCATCTGCCCGCGACGGCGCAGCAGGTGCAGGATCTGCTGGCGCGTCTGGCCCTGCTCGCGATGCTCCAGCCCCATGGCCCCTCCCGAGGGTGCGAGCGGCGTTGCCCCCCGGCACACCCGTGTGACAAGCGGCTTCGGTGGTGCGAGAGATAACCTGCCCCCACGAGCCTTGCCCCCGCCGCAGCGCGGCGGAGGCGTGTGATCTGTGGCGGGATCGCCCCGCCGAACTTCCACGCTGTTGGGAGTATAGCACCGGCGTTTCGAGTTTGTCAAGAAAAAACTTTCGAAATGTGGCTTCTTGAGAGGACTTACGCGGTGGTCCGTCTTGCACCCGGTCGCATTCTCACAGGCGCTCCGCCCTGCACCACCCGCGCCAGGGCCTGCGGTCCTGGACCCGCAAGAGAACGAGTCCCGTACCAGTCTGCCCGTTGTGATGCCCATCTACACCGATGCCCGGCCCCAGGCACAGACTGATGCGCTGCAATGCCCAGTGAGGCGGTCCCTCTCGTCCTGAAGCACGCTCTGACCGCACCGCGTACCTCCTGTTCTTGACAGCCGGTACGGCTACCGCTAGACTTGCGCACTGGCGCTGTGTGGAGTGCTGCAGAGCGGGAGGGAGTGGGGTGGACCTGCGCGACAACGTGATTGTGATTACCGGCGCGTCGAGTGGCTTCGGCGAGCTGATCGCCCGCCGCTGCGCGCAGGCCGGCGCACGCGTGGTGCTGGCCGCGCGCTCGCGTGAATCGCTCGAGCGGCTCGCGGACGAGCTCGGGCGCGAGCGGGCGCTGGCGGTGCCCACCGACGTCGCCGATCCCGAGGCGGTGCAGCAGCTGGCGGCGGCCACCCTCGACCGCTTCGGGCGTGCGGATGTGCTGGTGAACAACGCCGGCTTCGGCGTGTTCGGCCGCATCGCCGAGGCTAGCCCGGCCGACCTGCAGGCGATGATGGACGTCAATGTGTTCGGCGCGCTGCGCTGCACGCAGGCGTTTCTGCCGCACATGCTCGCCCGGCGCCGCGGGCAGATCGTCATGATGGCGTCGCTGTCCGGGCTGATCGCGACGGCGAACATGGGCTTCTACAGCGCGACCAAGCACGCCCTGGTGGCGATCGCGCGCTCGCTGATGCTCGAGCTGCACGGCACCGGGGTGCGCTGCGCGCTGGTCTGCCCCGGCGTCGCGGCGACGGGGTTCCAGCGCTACTCCGGGTTCGACCAGTACCCGCGCATCACGCGCTGGACGAACTGCACTCCCGAGCAGGTGGCGGACGCGACGCTGCGGGCGATCGCCCGGCGCACGCATGGTGAGGTGGTGGTCCCGTGGTACGGGCGGCTGCTGGACATCATTTCAACCCCGCTGCCGGGCGTGACGCGCCTGGTGATGCGGCTGGTGGGCTAGGGGGTTCTCTATGACACGGGAGCGGATCGCGCGCAGGATGGAGCAGGTGCCGGCATCCGGCATCCGGCGCTTCTTCGATATCGCCGCGCAGATGAAGAACGTGATCTCGCTCGGCATCGGCGAGCCGGACTTCGTCACGCCCGAGCACATCCGCGCCGCCGGCGTGCGCTCGCTCGACGAGGGGCGGACCGCGTACACCTCCAACTCGGGCCTGATCGAGCTGCGCGTGGCGCTCGCCGAGCACCTGCAGCGGCTCTACGGCGTGAGCTACGACCCGGAGACCGAGCTGCTGATCACCGTCGGCGTGAGCGAGGCGCTGCAGAACGCGATGATCGCGACGATCAACCCCGGCGACGAGGTGATCATCCCCGAGCCGTGCTTCGTCGCCTACCCGGCGTGCGTCGTGTTCGCCGGCGGCACGCCGGTGTACGTGACCACGCGGGTCGAGGAGAGCTTCCAGGTGACGGCCGAGGCGATCGAGGCGGCGATCACGCCGCGCACGCGCGCCATCCTGATCGGCTACCCGAACAACCCGACGGGCGCGGTGATGCCGCGCGAGCGGCTGCAGCAGATCGCCGAGCTCGCCGAGCGCCACGACCTGCTGGTGTTCTCGGACGAGATCTACGACCGGCTGGTCTACGGCGTCACGCACACCTGCTTCGCGTCGCTGCCAGGCATGCGCGAGCGGACGCTCCTGATGGGCGGCTTCTCCAAGGCGTACGCGATGACCGGCTGGCGCCTGGGGTGGCTGGCGGCGCCGGCGGATATTCTCGCGGCGGTGCGCAAGGTTCACCAGTACGCGATCATGTCCGCGCCGACGGTGGCGCAGTACGCCGGGCTGGAGGCGCTGGCGAGCGGCGAGGAGGATGTGCGGGCGATGGTCGCCGAGTACGACCGGCGGCGGCGGGCGATCGTCGCGGGGCTCAACGACATTGGCCTGCCGACCTTCGAGCCGCAGGGGGCGTTCTACGCCTTCCCGCGCGTGGACCACCTGGGCCTGACGAGCGAGGAGTTCTGCGAGCGGCTGCTGCGCGAGCGCGAGGTGGCGGTGATCCCCGGCGACGTCTTCGGGCCGGGCGGGCGCGGCTTCGTGCGCGCCTGCTACGCGGCGTCGATGGATAAGATCGAGGCGGCGCTCGACCGGATCGATGCGTTCGTGCGGTCGCTGGCGTAGGCGCGTTGCTGTTTCGATTCGATGCCGTACCGTTTTGCGCATCGCTTCCGGCTGGGCGGCGCTAGGATGGTATCAGGCGGTGTAGTAGACGAAGCCGCTGGTGATACTGAATCCGAAACACGGAGGCCCAACCGATGACCAACGACGTCGAGACCGTGACCGCTTCTCAGCAGGAGCCTGTGGTGATCGAGGAGCAGCTCTACTGCGCGCTCAGCGGGCGGCCCATCCGCCACGACGAGGCCTACTGGGCGCCGCCGCTGATTACGGCGCGGCAGTTGGTCACGACGGTGATCACCACGCTGCTGCACGCGCCGGGGACGCTCGGCCAGGTGCTGCTCGCCGAGCAGCCGAACGTGCCGTACGCGAAGGACATGCGCGAGGAGCTGGCGGCGCGGCGCAGCGCGGAGCAGCTGAAGCTGCTCATCGGCCTGCTGGTGGCAGTGGCGCTGATCGCGCTGCCGGTGCTGTGGCTGACGCTGGCGCGCTGACGCGCGGCTGCGCTTTTTCGACGAGATCTGCCGACGCCCGGACGGGCCTATCTGCTGAGCTGTGCGATGCGCGGCCGCCGAAGCGGCGACCCGCGCAGCCGCCGGCGCTCGGCCCGCGGCGGTGCTCGAGAAGCCTGCTTCTTCGGGCGCGGACGCACCTGGCTCGTCCGCGCCACGAGGGGGAAGGGCTTCGTGCTGCTGCGGGCCGTAGGGCTCTGCCCCACGGCGCAGCCCGTGTCAGTTGCCGACTAGGAGGATAGCGCTGATCCTCCCCACGAAGAGAGGCTCAGGACCACTGGAATGCTGCTCTCGGTCATCATGCCGTGCTACAACGAGTCGGCCACGCTGCCGACCATCCTCGCCCGGGTGCGGGCGGTGGACATCCCGAAAGAGATCATCGCCGTCGACGACCACTCCAGCGACAATACGTACGAGATCCTCTGCGCGGAGGCCGCCGCCGACCCGTCGATGACGGTGATCCGCCACCCGACGAACCGCGGCAAGGGCGCGGCGGTGCGGAGCGGCCTGGCGCGCGCCTCCGGCGACGTCGTGATCGTGCAGGACGCCGACCTCGAGTACGACCCGAACGACTACTACGAGGTGGTCACGCCGATCATGGAGGGGCGGGTGGACGTGGTCTTCGGCTCACGCTTTATGGGCCGCCACACCGGCATGTACTTCTGGAACGCCCTCGGCAACAAAGGGCTGACCTTCCTCACCAACTTCCTCTTCAACTGCTGGATCTCGGACATGGAGACCTGCTACAAGGCCATGCGCACCGAGATCATGCGCGACCTGCGCCTGGAGAGCAACGACTTCCGCCTGGAGCCGGAGATCACGGCCAAGGTGCTCAAGCGCGGCCACCGGATCTACGAGGTGCCGGTGAGCTACCTCGGGCGCACCTACGAGGAAGGCAAGAAGATGAAGCCGAGCCAGGGGTTCTACGCCATCCTCGCGCTGTTCCGCTACCGGCTGTTCGACTGATGACTCTGGGGAGGCGAAGCCTCCTCAGACCTCTCCGGGCTGCTTTCCGCGGAAAAGGTGAACTTCTGGAGCGGCCACGCCCTCCGAGCGGGGGTGCGGGGCGAGGCCACCGCGTCATCCCTGTACTACATCAAGCGAGCGTAACGAATGAGCCGGATCGACGAGTATCTGGTAAGCCTGGCGCAGGTGCTCACGGCGATGCCGCGCGAGGAGCTGGCGGCGATCGAGCGCGTGCTCTGGTCCACCTACGAGCGGGACGGGACGATCTTCGTCTGCGGCAACGGCGGGAGCGCCGCCACGGCCTCGCACTTCGCGTGCGACCTGGCGAAGTGGACGATCAACCCGGACCGGCGGCGCCTGCGCGCCATCGCGCTGACGGATAACGTGCCGGTGATGACGGCCTGGTCGAACGACGCCGCCTACGAGCGGGCGTTTGTCGAGCAGCTGATCGGCCTGTACCGGCCGGGGGACACGCTGGTGGCGATCTCGGGCAGCGGGAACTCGCCGAGCGTGCTGCGGGCGGTCGAGTGGGCCAACGCCCAGGGCGCGCCGACGGTCGGGCTGGCGGGGTTCGGTGGAGGGCGGCTGGCCGAGATCGCGCGGCACGTGCTGGTTGCGCCGAGTCACCTCATGCCCGAGGTGGAGGATGCCCACATCGCGGTCTGCCACGCGCTGGCGGTGAGCCTCGGCGAGCGGATCGGCAGAGGGTGACGGCGGCGAGCGGAGACGCGTCAGCGACGCGGGCGCATTGAACTATGACATACGTTCTTGGCTTGGATTTCGGCGGGACGAAGCTCGCGGCGGGGCTGGTGGACGCGCGCGGCGCGGTGGTCGCGCGGCAGGCGCGCCCGACCCCGGCGAGCGGCGGCGCGCAGGCGAGCCTGGCGCTGATGCTGGAGATGGCGCGCGAGCTGCTCGCGGACGGCCGGCTGTCGCCGCTGGCCGGCGTGGGCGTGAGCTTCGGCGGGCCGGTCGAGGCCGACGGCCGCACCGTGCGGCTGTCGATGCACGTGCCGGGCTGGGAGGGCGCGCGGCTGGCGGACCGGCTGGAGCAGGAGTTCGGGGTGCCGGCGGCGGTGGCGAACGACGGCGACGCGGCGGCGCTGGCCGAGTACCGCTTCGGCGCGGGGCGCGGCGTGCGGCACATGCTGTACCTGACGGTGAGCACCGGGATCGGCGGCGGCGTGATCATCGACGGGAGGCTGCACCGCGGCGAGCGGGCGTGGGCCGGCGAGGTGGGGCACCAGGTGCTCAAGCCGGACGGCCCGCCGTGCCCGTGCGGGCGCAACGGCTGCCTCGAGTCGCTCGCGTCGGGGCTCTCGGTGGCGCGCGAGGCCCGGGCGCGGCTGCGCGCGGAGGGCGCCTCGGGCAGCTCGCTGGCGTCCCTGGCGCCCGAGGATCTGACGGCGCGCGATGTGGCCGCGGCTGCGGCGCAGGGGGACCGGCTGGCGCGCGAGGTGTGGGAGGCCGCGATGGAGTGGCTCGGGATCGGCGTCGCTTCGGCCTGCAACCTGATCAACCCGGGGCGCGTGGTCATCGGCGGCGGCCTGACGCGCGCCGGCGACCTGCTGTTCGCGCCCGTTCGCCGGGTGGCCGCCGCGCGCGCGCTCGACCCGGCGCTCGAGATCGTGCCCGCGGCGCTCGGCGACGATGTCGGCATTCTGGGCGGCGCGGCGCTGGTGCTCTAGGGCGCGCTCGCGGCCTGCCGGGCGCGGCTTCACTAGAGCGTGACACAGGTTCCGAAAACGGGCGTGTCTGCGTGGGCGGACGCGCCGGACAGAGAGAAACCCCTATGCCCCCGAAACCCTGGAAGACGCTGTCGAGCCGCGAGGTGTACCGCAACAAGTGGATCGACGTGCGCGAGGACATCGCCGAGATGCCGAACGGCCGCACGACGATCTACGGCGTGGTGACGATGAGCGGCGCGGTGGGGGTGCTGCCGTTCCTCGACGACGGGCGGGTCGTGATGGTGCGCCAGTACCGCTACGTCCAGGGCGAGAACCAGCGCTGGGAGATGCCGACCGGCGGCGTCCACCCCGGCGAGTCGCTCGAGGAGGCCGCCCGGCGCGAGCTGCGCGAGGAGATCGGCTACACCGCCGGCCGGCTGGAGTGGGTCAGCACCTTCTACACGTCGAAGAGCGTGTGCGACGAGACGGCGCACATCTACCTGGGCTACGACCTGACGCCGGCGCGGGATGTGCCCGACGACACCGAGTTCCTCGAGATCGCGGCCCTGCCGTTCGACGAGGTGCTGGACATGGTGCTGCGGAGCGAGATCCGCGACTCGATGACGGTGATCGCGGTGCTGCACGCGGCGCGCCTGCGAGGCTAGAGGCTGCGCCTGCTGGATCACCCCCGGCGAGTGATGCCGGGGGTGATTTCGTTTCGCCTGCGGCGCTCCAGCACCGGGCGGGCGCCGCTGTTGCGCGTTCGTTCCCCAGCGTAGCAGGATCGTTTCTCCCCGCTCACCTGCGCTCTCCTATACTCCCCGCAGAGGGGCCGGATCCTCTCGCCCGCGCCGTTGGCGCCCGCCTCTCCCCGATGAAGGCCCCCTCACGACGACGCTCGTCTGTCGGCGCCGCCAGTTGACTCGAGCGGCAGACCTCTGTTGCTACAAGGAGGAAGCGATGCTCCACCGGATCGTCGAGCTCCTGGGGGCCGGGGCTGCGCCGCTCGAACACCGCGCCACGGCCACCGGCCGCGACCGGCCCGCACCGGCGCCGCACAGCTTACAGACGATCCTCAGCAAGCGCTCACGGCGCACCCGGCGGTGAGTTGAAAGGAGGACTTCCGTGGAATGGGTACGCTGGTTCAGTGATATCGGTATCGACGATGTGCCATCGGTCGGCGGCAAGAACGCGTCGCTGGGCGAGATGCTGCGCGAGCTCGGGGAGCTGGGCGTGCGCGTGCCCGACGGCTTCGCGGTGACCGCCGACGCCTACCGCTACTTCCTGGAGGCTAATAACCTCGAGGAGCCCATCCGCGAGCAGCTCGCCGGCTGGACGCGCGGCGACGTGAAGGACCTGACCAGGCGCGCGCGCCACATCCGCAACCTGATCCTCAAGGGCTCGTACCCCGCCGACATGGCGGACGAGATCATCAGCGCCTACCGCGAGCTGTCGCGCCGCAGCGGCGTCGAGGACCTGGAGGTGGCGGTGCGCTCCTCGGCCACCGCCGAGGACCTGCCGACGGCCAGCTTCGCCGGGCAGCAGGAGACCTACCTCCACGTCCATGGCGAGGCCGAGCTGCTCGAGTCGATCAAGAAGTCGCTCGCGAGCCTGTTCACCGCGCGTGCGATCAGCTACCGCGAGGACATGGGCTTCGACCACTTCAAGGTTGCGCTCTCCGTCGGCGTGCAGCGCATGGTGTACGCCGACGAGGCCAGCTCGGGCGTGATCTTCACGCTCGATACCGAGACCGGCTTCCGCGATGTGGTCTTCATCACGGCGATCTGGGGCCTGGGCGAGAACATCGTGCAGGGGCGCGTCAGCCCCGACCAGTTCTACGTCCACAAGCCGACGCTGCGCCAGGGCTACCGGCCGATCATCGCCAAGAAGTGCGGCGCCAAGGAGCTTAAGCTGGTCTACGACCGCAACGACCACCGGCTGAAGAACCTCACGGTGCTGCCGGCCGACCGGGCGCGCTTCGCGCTGAGCGACGACGACGTTCTGCAGCTCGCGCGCTGGAGCCTGGCGATCGAGGAGCACTACAGCCGCAAGCGCGGCGCCGACACGCCGATGGACATCGAGTGGGCCAAGGACAGCCGCACCGGCGAGCTGTTCATCGTCCAGGCGCGGCCGGAGACGGTGCACGCCCAGAAGCGCGGCACGAAGCTGCGCCTCTACCAGCTCACCGAGCAGGGCGAGGTGCTGGCCGAAGGGCTGGCCGTCGGCGACGCGATCGCCGTCGGCGCGGCGCGCGTCATCCGCGACCCGAGCCAGATGGCGGAGTTCCGGGAGGGCGAGGTGCTCATCACCGAGATCACCAACCCGGACTGGGAGCCGATCATGAAGCTGGCGCGCGCGATCGTCACCGAGCGCGGCGGGCGCACCTCGCACGCGGCGATCGTCGCCCGCGAGCTGGGCATCCCGGCGATCGTCGGCGCGAGCGGCGCGATGCAGGCGGTGGCGAACGGCCAGGAGGTCACGGTCTGCTGCGCCGAGGGCGAGGTGGGCCGCGTGTACGCCGGCGCGCTGGCGCACACCGTCGAGGAGATCGACCCGGCGGCGCTGCCGGCCACCCGCACCCAGGTCATGATGAACGTCGGCAACCCGGAGCAGGCGCTGAAGCTGGCGCAGATCCCGAACGACGGGGTCGGCCTGGCGCGCATGGAGTTCATCTTCGCCTCCTGGGTGCGCGTCCACCCGCTGGCGCTGACGCGCTACAACCAGCTGCCGGACGCGATCAAGCGCGAGGTCGACAAGCTGACGGCCGGCTACGAGGACAAGACCGAGTACTTCGTCGACAACCTGGCGCGCGGCATCGGGATGATCGCGGCCGCCTTCTGGCCGAAGCCGGTGATCGTGCGGCTGTCGGACTTCAAGACCAACGAGTACGCGCACCTGCTGGGCGGCGCGCTGTTCGAGCCGGGCGAGGAGAACCCGATGCTCGGCTGGCGTGGCGCGAGCCGCTACTACCACCCGGACTACCAGGAGGGCTTCATGCTCGAGGTGGCGGCGATCCGGCGCGTGCGCGAGGTGTTCGGGCTGAAGAACGTGGTGGTCATGGTGCCCTTCTGCCGCACGCCGGAGGAGGGCAGGCGGGTGCTCGAGGTCATGCGGCGCGGCGGCCTGGAGCGCGGCGTGGACGGGCTGGAGGTCTATGTGATGGCCGAGATCCCGTCGAACATCCTGATGGCGGATGAGTTCGCCGAGGTGTTCGATGGCTTCTCGATCGGCTCGAACGACCTCACCCAGCTGACGCTGGGCGTGGACCGCGACTCGGAGCGGGTGGCGTCGCTGTTCGACGAACGCATCAGCGCGGTGCGCCGCTCGTGCGCCGAGCTGATCGCCGCCGCGCACCGCAGCGGGCGCAAGGTGGGGATCTGCGGCCAGGCGCCGTCGGACTACCCGGAGTTCGCGGAGTTCCTGGTGGCGCAGGGCATCGACTCGATCAGCCTGAGCCCGGACGCGATCGTGCGGACCAAGCGGCACATCCACGAGGTCGAGCAGGGCCTGCAGGCCGCGGCCGAGCCGCAGCTTGCGGTGGTCGACGTGTGACGCAGGGGCGGAGCCGCGCCAGGCGGGCGTAGCGGCGACGGAGGCCAGGCGATGGGCGCGCCATCGGTCATCATCGTCTCTGGAGGAGTCGGCTACAGCGCCGAGCAGCTGGTGCGGACGGCGCTGGCGCAGTTCCCGGCCGCGGACGTGCGGGTGCAGTTCGTCCCGCGCGTCCGCCACACCGAGGAGCTGGCCAGCGCCGTGGAGCAGGCGGCGGCCGACAACGCGCTGATCGCCTTCACGCTGGTGGACCCGCAGCGGCGCCAGGATCTGCTGCGGCTGGCGCAGGAGCGCCAGGTGCCGGCGATCGACCTGATCGGGTCGCTGATCGACCGGCTGAGCGCCATGCTGGGCCAGGCGCCGCTGGGGCAGCCCGGGCGCTACGCGGAGCTGAACCGGACCTACTTCGACCGCATCGCGGCGATCGAGTACACCCTGGCGCACGACGACGGCGCGCACCCGGAGGACTGGGGCCAGGGCGATATGCTGCTGGTGGGCGTCTCGCGCGTGGGCAAGACGCCGCTCTCGACCTATCTGGCCGTGCTCGGCTGGAAGGTCGCCAACCTGCCGCTAGTGCGCGAGCTACCGCCGCCGCGCGAGCTGTTCCAGCTCGACCGGCGGCGTGTGATCGGGATGACGATCGGGCTCGAGCAGCTGATCGAGCACCGGCGCTGGCGGCAGAAGCGGCTAGGGATGCCGCTCGGCGCCAACTACTGCGACCCGCGCGTGCTGAGCGATGAGCTTGAGCGCAGCGACCAGCTGTTCCGGCAGCGCGGCTTCCCGGTGGTGGATGTGACCAACAAGCCGCTCGAGACGATCGCCGCCGAGGTGCTCGCGATCGTGGAGGCGGGCAGGCGCGCGGCCCACGCCGCTGGGCCGGCGGGCGCTGCCGGAGCCGCGCGGTGAGCTTCGGAAGCGCGGCCGGCTCACGGCGTGCGAAACAGGCGACGGGCTGTGACTCTAGCAGGCCGCAGCCCGTCGCCCGTAACGCCAGCAGGAGGTTCTGGGAGGCAAGGTGGCGCCAGGATCGCAGGTCCAATGACCCGCTCGCAGACCCAATGGTCCGCTCTCCCTGGCGTCACCCTGAGTCTAGCACGATCGGGCGGCAGTGGCGTGGCGGCGTATCACCTCCGGGTGAAGAAGTGACACCCAGGCGGGCCGCGCGCAGCCGCTCCCCTCGCACCACCCCCCTCGCCCGATGAATCTGCTCAGGACGCCGCTGTTCTCCCGGCGCGGCGGTTGCCAAGCCGTGCGCCCGGGAGGCGAAATCTTTCCTTCGACTGCGGGCTGCCGCGCTATGCTGATGATGAGGCTCCGCGCGCGGCGTGTAGCCAGCGAGCGCGCGCGGACAACCGTGGCCCGCGGCCACGGAGGGGGTGTGCGATGAGTCACGCGGCGAACGATCCGCGCAGGAAGCAAACGATCCTCACGGTCGGCTTCCTCGCACTCTACCTGGTGCTGGTCGCGCTGGGCCTGTTTGTGGGCCTGGTGATCTGGCGCCAGGCGTTGTACTTCGTGTTCTACGGCTGGGCCGGCTTCGGCGCCTGGGCGCGGTTCCTGTATATGACCACCGTCGTCGGCGGCTCGATGCTGCTGGTGCTCGGGCTGCTGGTGGCTGAGCGGTACCTGGACGCCGGCAGGGAGCGGGGGCAGCTGCTGCCGCGCTTTTTCAGAGCGGCGGGGCTGGCCGCCCTGATCGGCCTGCTCGGCTGGATCATCCTGGTGGTGGGGCGCGCCGGCTAGGAGACGCCGCTGCTGGTATGACGACCTTCTCGATCAGATCGAACAGCGCCCGGTCATCGGCACGCCAGCGGCCGGAGCCATTGACCCGGCCGCCGTGGACGTGCCAGGAGTGAGGCTTCCATGCATCTGCGTGTGCTGGCATGCGATCTCGATGGGACACTCGCCGAGCACGGCGAGGTCGCCGCTGAGACATGGGAGGCGCTCGCCCGAGCCCGCGCGGCCGGCCTGGCGATCATCCTCGTCACCGGCCGCATCCTCCAGACCTTTGCCCCAAACGGGCCCTACGCTGACCTGTGCGATGCGATCGTGGCTGAGGACGGGGCGGTCGTCTACTTCCCGGAGCGCGACCGGGTGGTCCTGCCGTTTGGGCGCCTGCCCCCGGAGCTTGTGGAGCGCCTCGATATGAGCAGCATCCCGCTCGAGCGCGGGATGGTGATCGTCGCGACACACGAGCCCTACGATCAGATCGTGCTGGAAGTCCTGCGCGGGATCGGCGGCGGCGCGACGGTCGAGTACAACCGGGGCGCTGTGATGGTGCTGCCGGCCGGCGCGACGAAGGGCGCCGGGCTGCTCTACGCCCTGCGCGAGCTGGGCTACTCGCCGCACAACGTCGTCGCATGCGGCGATGCCGAGAACGATCGCAGCCTGTTCGCGGTCGCCGAGCTGGCCGTCGCGGTCGCCAACGCGGTGCCGCCCATCCGGGCCATCGCCGATGTCATCCTGCCCGAGCCGGACGGCGCCGGCGTGCGCTTCCTGATCGGCGAGCTGTGTGCCGGGCGCACTCTCCCGGCCAGCCCGCGGCCCGACCGGCAGCTGCTGCTGGGGCGAACGCCCGCCGGCAGCGCGGTGCACATCGCGCCCGCGACGCTTCTGGACGGCAACATCGGCATCGTCGGCGCGAGCGGGAGCGGCAAGTCGTGGGTCGCGGGTCTGCTCGCGGAGGAGCTGCTGAAGCAGGGGTACCAGCTCTGCGTGATCGACCCGGAGGGCGACTACCGCGGGCTGCGCGCGTATCCCCACACGCTGCTGGTCGGCGGCCAGGGGACCCGGCTGCCGCCGGTCGCCGAGCTGGTCACGCTCTGCGAGTACAGCGACGTCAGCCTGGTGCTGGATCTGTCGACGCACCCGCTCGCCGAGCGCAACGCCTACGTCGCCGAGCTGCTGCGCGCCCTGCGCGGGCTGCGCGCTCGGCGCGGCCGGCCGCACTGGTTCCTGGCTGACGAGATCCAGAGCCTGTGCCCGTGCCACAACGGCGAGGTGACGGCCATGCTCGAGACCATGCTCCCGGACGGCGGGTGGTGTTTCGTCAGCTACCGGCCGAGCCAGGTATCGCCCCTGCTGCCGGCGATGTTGAACGGCTGGATCCTGACCCGCCTGAGCGCCCCGGCTGAGCTTGCGGCGCTCGCCCAGCTGCTCGGCAGCGAAGCCGCGTGGTCGGTAATTGAGCCGCACCTGCCGCAGCTGCCGACCGGGCAGGCCTACCTGCTGCTCGACACCGTGCGGGAGGGCTCAGACCAGCCAGGCACGTCGAAGGACAGCCCGGTGATATTCCGGCCCGGCCCGCGCACCGTGCCCCACATCCGCCACCTGCACAAGTACCTGTGGGCGCCGCTTCCCGACGGGCAGCGGTTCTACTTCCGCGACGCGGCCGGCGGAGAGCACGGGCAGGCGGCGAGCCTGTGGGAGTTTCGGGAGGCGCTCGCGCGGCTGCCCGGCGACGTGCTGCAGTACCACCTGTCCCGCGGCGACTTCAGCCGCTGGGTGCGCGACACGCTCCACGACAGCGAGCTTGCGGACCGGCTCGCCAGGATCAGCCGGCGCGGCATGGCCGGCGAAGAGCTGCGGCAGGCGCTGGTGTCGGTGGTGGTGGATCGTTTCGACGAGCTGGATAACCTGATATGACCAGCGCCCACCACGCGCTAGGACAGCCAGCGCCTGAGCCAGGGGACCGCGTCGGCGCCGTGCCAGCGGTGGTCGCCGGCGAAGACGCTGTGCGCCAGCCGCTCCTCGGCGCCGAGCAGGCGGTACGCCCGCCGCGTGATGTCGAGCTGCTCGGTCACGTTCGCCACGCCGCGCTCGCCGTTCAGCGGGTCGGAGTCGCCGGTCTCGACGAGCAGCGGCCGGGGGGCGATCAGCGCGCCGAGGTCGCCCATGTCCACGAGCCGCCACAGGCCCGGCACGTAGTTGCAGCTGCAGTTCTGGCTGAGGCGCAGCAGCGCGTCCTTGTAGCCGTAGAAGTAGCCGCTGACGATCGCGCAGCGCACCCGCTCGTCCAGCGCCGCCAGCCAGAGGGTCTGCAGCCCGCCGCCCGAGAGGCCGGCGCAGGCGATCCGCTCCGGGTCGCAGTCCTCGCGCGTGGCGGCGTAGTCCAGCAGGCGCATCAGGTCCCACACCCACATGCCGGTCACGGTCTGGCCGAGCGGTATGGCCATGTTGTTGAGCACGCGGCACGAGCTGCCGAGCGGGTCGCCGTCCTCGCGGGCCACGCGCTCGCGGCGCTCGCCGAAGCCGCGGGCGTCCGGGCAGAGCACGATGTAGCCGGCGCGGACGAGCTGCACGCCGTAGGCGTAGTTGTAGCGCGCGATCGCCTCCTTCGCCGCCGGGTCGTCGTCGACGCCGGCCACCGCCGCCTTGCCGCCCCCGCCGTGCCCGTGCGGGGCGATCACGACCGGCCGCCGCTCGCCGGGGCGCAGGTCGGCCGGAGTCAGCGCGAAGAGCGGCATCGCGACGCCGGGCTCGACGTCGATCACGATCCGCTGGCGGACGTAGCCGTCCTGGGGCACGGGCGGGTCGTAGCGCGGGGAGAGCGGGCAGGCGCGCATGGTGTCGAGCCCGATCAGCGCGCGCAGCCGCTCGCGCAGGGCATCTCGCCAGGCGGCGAGCTCGCCGGGGCTGCTGGCGCGCAGGCCCATCGCGCGGCTCTCGGCGTCGAAGCGTGCGAGCAGGTACTCCTCGGTGGTGAAGCTGCTGTGCATGGGTGTGTTTCGCTTTCGTGGTGTGAGAGAGGCCCTGGCGGGTGGAGACGCCCCAGCGAGGCGCTGGTACGCATTATACTCGAGGGGAGTGGTATACTAGGCCCGATAGCAGGATTCCAGGGAGGCTTGGGGTGCTGCAGCGCCCCAGGCCTTCCGCCGCGTCCAGGGGGACGCGGGCACATGCGCGACCAGGCTGTCGCGCGGGGAGTATCGAGATGGTGTTGCTGACGGGGTTCGAGCCCTTCGGGGGCGACCAGGTGAACCCCTCGCTTGAGGTCGTGCGGCGGATCGGTTCAGAGGGGGTGGATGGGCTGCGCATCAGCACGCTGGTGCTGCCGGTGGATGCCCGGCGGGTGCCGGAGATGCTTGCGGAGGCGCTCCGCCGGCTGCGGCCCGACGCCTGCCTGATGCTTGGGCTTGCCGGCGGCGTCGCGGCGCTGCAGATCGAGCGCGTCGCCGTGAACCTGTGTGACTTCCGCATCCCCGACAACGGCGGGAGCCAGCTGATCGACGAGCCGGTGGTGGCCGGCGGCCCGGCGGCGTACTTCGCGACGGTGCCGGTGCGCGCGATGCAGGAGGCGGCGCGCGGCGCAGGTGTGCCGGCCGAGCTCTCGCTCTCGGCGGGGGCGTTCCTGTGCAACATGGCGATGTACGCGGCGCTGCACGTGTGCGCCACCGAGTCGCTCGCCACCCGCTGCGGCTTCGTGCACCTCCCGGCGCTGCCCGAGCAGGTGCTCGGCGACACGCGCGCCCGCCCGACGATGGCGCTCGAGACGATCTGCGCCGGGGTGCGGGCGATGCTGCGGGTGCTGGGCGAGTGAGGTGGTGTGGAGGGCGAACCCTCAACACCACCCGGCCCGCCGGCGGCGCTAGTAGGCGCGGGCGAAGATGACCTGGCGCGTCGTCTCCTTCCCGGTGTAGACGCAGCGCCCGGCGGCCTCCGGCTGCTCGAGCGGGATGCAGCGGATCGTCGCGCGCGTCTCGTCCTGGATGCGCTTCTCGTCCTCGGAGCTGCCGGCCCAGTAGGCGCGGGCGAAGCCGCGCTCGACCTGCTGCTTCAGCTCGTCGTACGTCGTCACATCGGCGGTGCGCTCCTCGCGGAACTTGAGCGCCCGCTCGAACAGGCTCTGCTGGATCTCCTCCAGCAGCTGCTCGATCCGCTCGGTCAGGCCGGCCTGCGGCACGAAGGACTTGCCCTCGCGCCCCGGCCGGTCGCGCCGGGCCAGCGCCACGCTGCCCTTCTCCACATCCTTCGGGCCGACCTCCACCCGCACCGGCACGCCCTTCAGCTCCCACTCGTTGAACTTGAAGCCCGGCGTGAGGTTATCGCGGTCGTCCACCTTGAAGCGCAGGCGGCCCTTCCAGCCGGCGGTGATCTGCG
>CALJIC010000318.1 GCA_937974195.1 uncultured Roseiflexaceae bacterium
GAACCGCTGCAACAACTCCTGACAACCTCTGTCAGCCAGGGAGGCTAAGAGTACAACTAAGATGCAGTGGTGGCCGCGTTCTAGTCAAGTCTGGATGCGGCCTTTTCGGGTTGTTAGGTGCGATCTCAGCATCTCGACCACCATCAGACCCACGGAGTGGTGTTAGCCGAACGTGCTCGCCATATAGGATAGTTAGTATACTATTGATCAGCCGTTGGAACGCGACTGGGCTAAGTTCGTTGAAATAGTACTCCATGGACCGTTGATCCTGTTCCGTTGCAAAGTGATTCCTAGGATCTGCAGACTTCGGACAGGGTAGCTGTGCGCACCTTATCCATATTATGATCAACGACGCTCGGCGTCAAGTTAGCGGAGAGGATTCAGAAATGGTTGACCGGCCACGAGCGCCCCTCTCCGAACGGCAGCCTCCAATTCACGTGCTGCTGCCCCATTGATGGTCTCGACGAAACGGTACGACAGATGTTCATGGATGTATTGGCGCGTGAGCCGGTCGAGTGAGAGTTCCCCCGCCGCTATCTGCGCGATCTGTTCAGTGTTCAAGTTGGGCAGCACGAGGCGATCGCATACATAGATGCAGAACTGGTCGCCGCTGCGGCGGCCGGAGGCGTGACTGTTCAGGCGCGAAAAAAGACCTTTTCCTGATGCTTGGGCAGCACGGTGCGCACGTATCGCGTCCTCACTCAACGAACGGCCCGACATTCCCACGTAGAGCAAGGTCTTGTCGTCCCAGATCGTGTAGACACCGGCAGCGATCGATGGGACGTGCGCATTTGGCCAGTCCCGAAAGTGATAAACCCGGCCGTATTCGAGCTCGTGGAGGGCAGAAACCGGTAGAGGGTTGTTGGTGATTGCCATCGTGGAGATACCCAATTAACAGATTGGCAGTAGGTTCATTGAGTTCACGCTGGCACAAAAACCGTTGGAGCGAGCACCGCAGTCACGACTTCCCTTTGTTTCAAGTACCTCAGAAGAGCGCGGCCTATACGCCCCACGCCTGTGCCAGAAGCTCCGCCTGCGCGAGCACGGTCTGCGTCGCTCGCTCCCGCTTGTCCGGCGGGTAGCCGTAGCGCCTGAGGACGCGCTTGACCAGCGTGCGCAGCTTCGCCCGCACGCTCTCCTTCACCGTCCAGTCGATCGTCACGTTGCGCCTGACCGTCGTCACCAGCTCGCGCGCAATCGTGCGCAGCGTCTCGTTGCCCAGCACCGCCACCGCGCTGTCGTTTGTCTCCAGTGCGTCGTAGAACGCCAGCTCCTCCGGCGAGAGGCCCAACTCCTCCCCGCGCCGCTCGGCCGCGCGCATCTCCTTCGCCAGCGCGATCAGCTCTTCGATGATCTGCGCCGTCTCGAGCGCTCGGTTCTGGTAGGCGCGGATCGACCGCTCCAGCAGCTCGGCGAACGAGCGCGCCTGCACTAGGTTGCTCCTCGCGCGGCTCCGGATCTCATCCGCCAGCAGCTTGCGCAGCAGTTCGACGGCCACATGGCGCTGCGGCAGGTCGCGCACCTCGGCCAGGAACTCGTCGGACAGGATCGAGAGGTCGGGCTTCTTCAGCCCCGCCGCGGCGAAGATGTCGATCACCTCGTTGGAGACGATCGCTTTGGAGACCAGCTGGCGGATGGCGTGGTCGAGGGCGCTTGGGTCGGATGTCCGCTCCCCCGGCTGCTTCGTTATCGCCGCGTTGACCGCCTGGAAGAAGGCCACATCCTCGCGAATGCGCAGCGCCTCCTCGTGCGGTGTAGCCAGCGCGAACGCCCGCGAGAGCGCCAGCACCGCCTCCGCCAGCCGCTTCGCGCCATCCTGCTGCGCCAGGATGTGCTCCTGCGCCTCCGGAAGCAGCGCCAGACGCTCCATCGGCGTGCCGCTCCCCCAGCGCGACCAGTCGAAGCCGTGGAACAGCTGGCAGCACACCTCGTGCTTCTCCAGCATCACCGCCACCGTCTCCTCCTGCGCGATGGCCGTCGCGCCGGTCCCGCCGCTGGCCGTGTAGTCGGCCAGCGCCTGGCGCAACTCATCGGCCAGGCCGAGGTAGTCCACTACCAGCCCGCCCGGCTTGTCGCGGAACACGCGGTTGACCCGGGCGATCGCCTGCATGAGCCCGTGCCCCCGCATCGGCTTGTCGACGTAGAGGGTGTGCAGGCAGGGCGCGTCGAAGCCGGTCAGCCACATGTCGCGCACAATCACGATCTGCAGCGGGTCGTTCGGGTCCTTGAAGCGCTTGGCCAGCGCCTCGCGCCGCGCCTTGCTGCGGATGTGCGCCTGCCACTCCAGTGGGTCGTCGGCCGAGCCGGTCATCACCACCTTGATGACGCCCGTAGCGTCGTCGTCCGAGTGCCACTCGGGGCGCAGGGCGACGAGCGCGTTGTAGAGGTCGACGCAGATGCGCCGGCTCATGCACACGACCATGGCCTTGCCGGCCAGCGCCTCCTGCCGCCGGGTGAAGTGCTGCACCAGATCCTCGGCGATCAGCTTCACGCGCCTCTCGGCGCCCACCAGCGCCTCCAGCGCCGCCCACTTGCTCTTGAGCTGCTCCTTGCGCACGACCTCTTCGCCCTCGGTCACCTCGTCGAACTCGGCGTCGAGCCGCGGGCGCTCCTGCTCGTCGAGGGCGAGCTTGGCCAGCCGGCTCTCGTAGTAGATCGGCACGGTAGCGCCGTCGGCCACCGCGCGCTGGATGTCGTAGATGCTGATGTAGTCGCCGAACACCTGGCGCGTGTTGCGGTCGGTCAGCTCGATCGGGGTGCCGGTGAAGCCGATGAACGAGGCGTTGGGCAGCGCGTCGCGGACGTGCTGGGCGAAGCCGTAGGTCAGCTCTCCCTGCGCGTTCAGCTTGGCCCCGAAGCCGTACTGGGTGCGGTGGGCCTCGTCGGCGATGACCACGATGTTGCGCCGCTCGGAGAGGAGCGGGTAGCGGTCGCCGCGCTCCTCGGGGAGGAACTTCTGGATGGTGGTGAACACGACGCCGCCGGCGGCGACCTGGAGCAGCCGGCGCAGATCGGCGCGGTCGGCGGCCTGCACCGGCGCCTGGCGCAGCAGCATCTGGCAGCGGGCGAAGGTGCCGAACAGCTGCTCGTCGAGGTCGTTGCGGTCGGTGATCACGACCAGGGTCGGGTTCTCCATCTCGGGCGCCTGGATGACCCGCCCGGCGTAGAAGGCCATCGTGAGGCTCTTGCCGGAGCCCTGGGTGTGCCACACGACGCCGGCGCGCCGGTCGCCGCCGGGCGAGGCGGCAGCAATCGTGGTCGCGAGGGCGCGGTTGACGGCGTGGAACTGGTGGTAGCCGGCGAGCTTCTTGACGACCGTGCGACCGTCGTCCTCGAAGACGGTGAAGAAGCGGATGAGCTTGAGCAGGCGCTGCTTGTCGCACACGCCGCGCAGTAGCACCTCTAGCTCCAGCATGGTGCTCGGCGCAAGCGTCTCACCCTCGATCGTGCGCCAGGGCATGAAGCGCTCCTGGTCGGCGGTGAGCGAGCCGATGCGGGCGGTGAGGCCGTCGGAGATGACGAGCGCGGCGTTCGTGTTGAACAGCGCGGGGATCTGCTGCTTGTAGGTCTGGAGCTGGTGGAAGGCGTTCCAGATCGTCGCCTCGTGATCGGCTGGGTTCTTCAGCTCGACGACGATGAGCGGCAGGCCGTTGACGAACAGGACGATGTCGGCGCGGCGGCGGTGCTTGCCCTCGATGACGGTGAACTGGTTGACGGCCAGCCAGTCGTTGTGGGCCGGGTGGTCGAAGTCGAGCAGGCGCACGACCTGGCCGCCGATCGTCCCGTCGTCACGGCGAAGCTCGATGGTGGCGCCGTCCACGAGCATCCGGTGGAAGGCGTGGTTGCGGCCGAGGAGGGTGGGCGAGTCGAGGTACAGCACCTTGCGCAGCGCCTCGTCGCAGGCAGCCGGGGGGAGCGCCGGGTTGAGGCGGGCGATGGCCTCCCGCAGCCGCCCGACGAGCAGCACATCACCATAGCTCTGCCGCTCGGCTCCCGGCTCGCCGGGGGCGAGGTCAGGACCGTAGGCTGTAGCCCAGCCGAGGTCGGCCAGCCAGGCGAGGGCAGCTGCTTCAACTGAGGCTTCGTTGAGCTGTCCAGTACTCACCACATTCCCTGGAAGAGAAACGCCGCCCGCTTATCGGGATGCGCGTTAGCGTCCGATACCTGGCAAACCAGGAATTGGGAGCACCTTGCCGATGATGCTCGCCAGTGCCTCAAGCTCCTCCTGGTTCAAGTCCCTGCAGTCGGCTTGCTTGGCGGTTTCACGAACCCCGTCATTCGCAGTGAGCGTGACCTCAATATCTGTCCGCTGCCCCAGTATCGTGTCCACCTTCAAGGTAAACACAGCACCTTGACCTGCCGGCAGATACTGCAACGTCTCGGTCTCATCCGGTGACTCGTGCCGTCCTCGGTCACTCGCAGCAAGTGATACGACAACGTCCCGCACATCGACCCGGCCCACATTCGTCGCCTCCACATAGGCGTACGTAACCTCACCGTGCTCAGGACGAGATAGTGAAGGCCCGCAGCCCAGCACCCTGAGGTTGACTTGAGCTTTTTCAGGCGTCGCGGTCGGCGAGGGAACCAAGGTTGGCACCGGGGTACTCGTGGGCATTGCAGAGACAGTCGCTTGCACTGCTCTGGCAATGCGTGTGCTCTCCTCGCGAACCTGCGTCAGGGAAAGCGATACCTGGGTCAAGTGCACATCCTGCGAGACCTTCGTCGCCTGGATATCACGCTCACGGATGTGCGTTGCCTGCACCACTTGTTGTGTCCCAACGACCAAGTCAACGACCTGTGTCGCAAGCAGCGGTGCGTGTGCAGTCACCGTTTGTTGAACGGCAGCACTCACGTTGGTTTGCTGGAGCGACACATCTTGGGCAACCTCGGTAGCTCTCAGAACCGTCTGCGTTTCCTGGAGTTGCGTGACGAGCTGTGCTCGCTGCGCCGCGTTGAGTTGATGGACCAGCGCGCCGAGGAGGACGGCTCCGGCAAGGAGCAGGCTGAAAAAGATGGTGTGGTTCGTCGTTCGTATCATCTCACGCCCGGACCAAATACTCTTCAGTCGGACACACCCGCTCCATCTCAGCCTACGCCATCGTACCGATCTGGTGGATGCTGACACAGAAGGCTCAGAGTCTCAGCCCTGTGTATTTGGTGTCCGTCTTCCTCATCGAGAGCGATATACTCACGCCGATGTCCCGTTCGTAGCGCTGGAAGCAGCAGATGCGGGTGCACTTGGCGTAGACGTTCCCACCGCCGCAATCTGCGCCTCCTGCCACTCCTTGTAGGTTTGCTGACTCCCGCTGATGCGCCAGGCGGCACACCCGTTGACGTTGTAGCCCTGAATCACGGCCGCAGCCGCGCTCGGGCTGTCGAAAGCCACATCCTCCGCGAACTTCCAGTAGTCCGGCTGCCCCGAGTCGACCACCTTCCCGGCCCGGTAGAGACTCTCACGCTTCTGCCGGTAGGTTGCGCCCAATGCCGATGTGGCGTTCGCCCGCAGGTACGATCCAGCCTGAACCACGAATGTTCCGTTCGTCTCGATCGCGGTCGCTGTGTGCTGACCCACGGTGAGTGTGAGCTGCGGGGACGTGTGGCTTGTGGGCGTTGGGACAGAGGTGGTTGATTGCGTCAGCGTCGGGAGCGGCTGGGTGAAGGGGAAGCCAAGCACCGGCAAGAGCATCTGGATCTGGGAGAGAAAGAATTCCATATCTGCTATGTCGGACTCGGCGAGGGAAACCGGTGCGCCAGTATTACCGTTGGCCATCACCGCCCGCTTTGCCTGAGCCGTGAGCGCGATCAGCCGGCTCTCCAAGTAGCGTACGTGGGCTTTGCTCAGGTTCTCGTCCTTACTGACCACGACGACCGTCCAGCTCCAGAAGTCCTTGGAGGCATCCTTAGCGTGCTGCTTGAGCCGCTCGCTCACATCATCACTCTCGCCGATGTAGACACGCTCCCTGGTTGGATCATCCGGATCGTCTCCAACGAGCATGTAGATGCCGGTTCGCTGCGACTCCGGGCGCTTGAGGAAGTCCGCGAGCTGCGACTGCGGGAAGACCAGCATCTTGCCGGTCCAGTTCATGATCTCCGCCGTGCGAAGGCCGTCGGGGATACCGTCTGCGAGGAAGACCTTGATCTCCGGCCCTTCATACAACCTCCTCGACCATCCGCATCGCCTCCGGCACCCGCAATTCCCCCGAGAGCAACTTCGGCAGCAGCGTGTCACGCAGCGCGGCGAGGGTGCGCGCAGCAAGTATGTTCGCACGGATCTTGTCCACCATCGGCTCAATGATCTGGTTGAAGCGCCTACCGAGGTTGATGGGAGGAATGGCGATCTCAAAGCGAGCCATGTCCGACCAGTTGGTGCGAGGCATCTTTGTGCCATCGGAAGAGGCTATTGTATGACTAATAAAACTATCGCTCGAGGCATGGAACAACACGAGCCCGTACCATGTGGGGTGCTTCGGTCTAATAACAAGAATGTCTGTTGAGCAGACGCCATCCACAACAGCCACTCCTACCTTGTGGAAGTATGGCCGCAACTTGCCAAACAGTATCTCACCACGCTCGAACCGAAACTTGTTGCTGATGACCTCGGATGCGCTAGCCCAATCACCGAGGCTGATGCTCTTTCTCGGCATGTGTTCGAGGCCAATATAGGGTGTATCTGGGAGAACATCATCCGGTTTGGCGCCTCTTCGGGGATTTTCTGCTATCTCGCCAAACACACCTCGTTGCCACCCCCGCGGCACCTCACGCCCGTCGATCACCTCGAAGCCGTCGGGGAATAGCGCCGCCGTCGCCGCGTCCATGCCGTACGGCGCCCGCCCGGCCGCCTTGGCGCGCACCGGATCGAAGTCCACGAACCAGCTCTGGAACAGCGCCCGCGCCATCGCCTCCAACGTGGCGTTGGTCTTGCGGTTCAGCTCGATCTTGTCGTCGAGCGCGCCGAGGATGCGGGCGATAGCGCGCTGCTCGGGGAGGGGGGGCACGATTACATCCACAAGGTGGAGATGGTTGCGATTCAAACCAGGAACACTGCTCTTGTCGTTATGCGAGTCGTAGTTGACAATTCTAAGGAAGTAATACACAAATCTGGGATAGTTGCCCTTGAAATCTTTGACATAGAGACTCGTGTTGTGAGGCCAGAAATCCTGCTCGATGTAATAGATCTGACCCAAGGTACCGTAACGTCCCATCACGACACCTGGACCTCGAACCTTTGCTTCGGAATGCGTCCCATTGATACCGGCCGAGGTTACAACCGGCACAGTACCGGGTAGTCGCTCATACTCGGGCAAATCGAAACCACGTTGGAGCGTGAGAAAGTCGCCCAGCTTACCTTTGACCCAACCTCTCCCTAGCTTACCCTCCATATCCACTCCCGACTGGTTCACGCGGATCCGCACCTTCAACGGCGTGCCTGCCACGAACGACAGTAGCAGCGCCATGCCCAGCAAGCGATGTCTCATCGCTGCTCCCGAGCTCGAAGAACGTTCGGTCGAGCCAATGCTGACTGAGCTTGCCGAAGCCAGCACCCTATTGCCGGCTTGGATGTCCGCACCGCGCACAGATCATAGCTCGTACCCCAAGCCCTGCAGGTTTTCGCGGATCTGCGCCTCCAACCGCGCGCTCTCGGCGAACTGCTCCCTAAGCGTCGCCGTCAGCCACGCCATCTTCTGCTCGAACGGCTCGTCATCCTGCTCGGCCTCGGCCGCCCCGACGTAGCGTCCCGGCGTCAGCACGTAGCCATGCGAAGCAATCTCCTCCGTCGTCACTGCCTTGCAGAAGCCGGGGATATCCTGGTACGCCCCGGCATCCTTGCCGCGCCAGGCGTGGTAGGTCTCGGCGATCTGCGCGATCTCAGCGTCGGTCAGCTCCCGGTGGGTGCGGTCGACCATGACACCCAGCTTGCGCGCGTCGATGAACAGCGTCTCGCCCCGCCGGTCGCGGAAGCGCGGGTTGGCCTTGTTGCGCGCCAGAAACCACAGACAGGCCGGGATCTGCGTCGTGTAGAACAGCTGCCCCGGCAGCGCCACCATGCAGTCCACCAGGTCGGCCTCAATTAGCGCCCGTCGGATCTCGCCCTCGCCCGACTGGCTCGAGGACATCGAGCCGTTCGCCAGCACGAAGCCCGCCATGCCGTTCGGCGCCAGGTGGTGGACGATGTGCTGCACCCAAGCGTAGTTGGCGTTGCCCACCGGCGGCACGCCGTACTTCCAGCGCACATCCTCACGCAGCCGCTCGCCGCCCCAGTCCGAGATGTTGAACGGCGGGTTGGCCAGGATGTAGTCGGCCTTTAGATCCTTGTGCAGGTCGTTGTGGAAGGTGTCGGCGTGCTGCGGCCCGATGTTGCCCTCGATGCCGCGGATTGCCAGGTTCATCTTGCACAGCCGCCAGGTGGTCGGATTCGACTCCTGCCCGTACACCGAGAGGTCGCCGATCCGCCCGCCGTGGGCCAGCACGAACTTCTCGGACTGCACGAACATGCCGCCTGAGCCACAGCACGGATCGTAGATCCGCCCCTTGTACGGCTCGAGCATCTCGACCAGCAGGCGCACGACCGACTGCGGGGTGTAGAACTCGCCGCCGCCCTTGCCCTCGGCGCTCGCGAAGCGGCCCAGGAAGTACTCATAGACCCGGCCGAGGATGTCGCGCCCGCGGCTCTCCGCGTCGCCGAGGCCGATCGTGCCGATCAGGTCGATCAGCTCGCCGAGGCGCTGCTTGTCGAGCGCCGGGCGGGCGTACTCCTTGGGCAGCACGCCCTTGAGGGAGGGGTTGGCCTGCTCGATCGCCACCATCGCCTGGTCGATCAGCGCGCCGATCTCGGGCTGCTTGGCGCGCGCCTGGAGGTAGGACCAGCGCGCCTCGGGGGGGACCCAGAAGATGTTCTCGGCTAGGTACTCGTCGCGGTCCTCGGCCACCTCATAGCGGGCGCGCTCGTCCGCGACGAAGTACTCACTGTTCGGGTCGGCGGCCTGCTCCAGCAACCAGCGGTGACGGTCCTCGAAGGCGTCCGAGATGTACTTGAGGAAGATCAGGCCGAGGACGACGTGCTTGTACTCGGCGGCGTCCATGTTGTTGCGCAGCTTGTCGGCGGCGGCCCAGAGGGTCGCCTCGAAGCCGAGGTTGGCGCTGCCGCCGTTCTTGCCGTTCCTGCCGCTCGTGGCGCCCGGCTTGCGGCCGCGCCGCTTAGGTGTGGCAGCGGGCGTATCGAGCGGGAGCGACGCCTGCTCGGGCGCCGCTTCATCTGGGGATGCAATCTTGCGAACGTTCGGCACGTCGTTCTATCTCCACAGGTTCACAGTCTCAGGTGCCCTTTGGCGTCGATAGTCTCATGTTATCACCACACTACCAGCGACCTGCTCGCACGAATGTGGACAGGTGAGCGCGAGCAGCTGGCGCTCGGGTGACGCAACTCCCCGCCCAAGCTGGCGAGGGAGAGGGTTGCAGGGCTCCGGTCGACGGAGGTGACGAGATCCACGACCGGCAGACTTTCGACAGATGCGCTTGGCAGGTTGGAAGCTACGGCGTCATTGGGCATGGTCGTTCCGTTGCCGGTAGGAACTTACTTCTCGTGACGAATATAGCACTGCAACGCACCCCCCACAAGCGTGGGTGCGACACAGGAGCGCGTCGAAACGGGAACAGGACTGCAGCAGCGCTCCAGAACCGCGGGCATTGTGATGCTTATGCCAAGAAACCGCCCGCGTGCCGGGAAGGGATACGCTTAGGTCTCTCCATCTGGTAGCTCCCAGAAAGTAGTACACAATCCTCGCTGATGAGGTCTCTGCACGAGGATCGTACTTGCCATGCGCCAATAGCGAATCGTCGAGTAGTAGCCTGGCGGTTTCCTCATAGTACCGCCAGAGTCCACTACGCGTGTAGCCTGGCATTAAAGGCTCAGGGAGCGCTCGCGGCACCCGACTCTGACCACCTATCACGTTCATCGCGCCTCGTCCACGAATCCGCCTGACATCATCGAGAGGTGTTGTGATACCTGCAACACGTCCCCTCCAGACTAGCCTTATCGACCGTGAGAGGTAGCCTGGAGGTGCACGATGTTTGGCAGCAAGGAGGCGAAGGAAGAGCGCCTAGAACAGATCGTCATGCTCTTGGAGCAGCGCGGAGCTATGTCCCAGGTGGAGGTTGCTCGGTAGCTGGGTGTTCCTCGATCGACGATAATGCGCGATCTCCCGAAGCTTGAGGATCGCGGCATCTACCTCGACGAAGATGAGGAGGGCAGGATAAGCCTGGCACCCCGGTGGTAGCAACTGCGCATCTGGTCGAGCATCGGCTCATCATCGATGCGTTGCTATTTTCAGCAACTGGCCATGCTATGCTCGGCAACAACGACATGGGAGGGTCTCGCAGTGACGAAGAGCAAAGCCGAGTTCAAGTCCGAAGGACTGGATGCGCTTCGTATCTATCTTCTGGCGCAGCCCGAGGCGGTCCGGCAGTCGGACCTCGCGCGCCACTTTGGCGTCAACCGCTCCACCATCGGGCGCTGGCTCGTCTCGCTTGAGGCGAACAACGTCCCGCTCTTGTGGGATGAACAGAAGCGGGTGGCGATCGACCGTAAGCAGTATATCACCCACCTCCGCCTTACACGCCACGAAAGCATCGTGCTTATGCTGGCGCTGCGGCTCTATCAGCTGCAGCAGGACAAGTCGGATCGCAACGGTGTCGCGATGCTGGAGAAGCTGGGTATCGCGCTACGGCAGGGAGTCGCGCCCGAGGCCGGCGAGCATGTGCTCGCTCTCGCGCATCAGCAGCGACGGGCGCTGCTCGACCAGCGCTCGGATTATCAGCGTGTGCTGGAGGCAATGGGCGACGCCTGGATCGATAGCCGGAAGGTGCAGATCCGTTATCGGCCGCTTCGTGCGCGTCGTGCCTTCGACGATGTATTCCACCCGTATCTGCTGGAGCCCTCGCCGCTCGGTCACGGCACCTACGCGATCGGCTACTCGGAGATAGCGCAGGCCGTCCGCATTCGCAAGTTGGAGCGGGTCGAGCGCACGCCACTCGTGCTCGACGAGCGATTCACGGTGATTCCCGACTTCGACGCCTTCCGGCTGCTCGGCTCGGCGTGGCGCATCTGGTTCGACGAGGGCGCGGAGCCCGTCACGGTGAAGCTACGCTTCACTGACGAACAGGCGATCCGGCGTATGGGTGAGACCGCCTGGCACCCGTCGCAGCGCGCCGAGCGTGATCGTGAGGGCCACCTGATATGGACAGCAGAGATCGACGAGCCGCAGGAGATGCTGCCGTGGATACGGAGTTGGGGTGCCTCATGTGAAGTGTTGGAGCCGAAGGAGCTGCGCGCGCAGGTCGTGGGTGAAGTACGGCGGCAAATGCGGAGATATGGGATCCACGAAGTTTCACCTGAGAATCGCCAGCAACGCTTTGATGACATCTTTGGATAGGGGGACGTGTATGGCTCTGTACCCGTATCAGGAGAAAGTCGATCAACTGCTCCGTGCTGGCCGTAGTGTCATTCTCCAGGCACCTACCGGCGCAGGAAAAACACGTGCGGCGCTCTTTCCCTTTCTCGACGGTTGGCGAAATGAGAATGGAGCGCTTTTCCCTCGACAGTGTATCTACACGGTCCCTATGCGTGTGCTGGCGAACCAGTTTGAGGCCGAATACCATCGCATCGTCGCAGACTACGCCACACGCTTTGGCTTGCTGCGCTCGGTCAGCATCCAGACCGGCGCACGTGCAGAGGATCGGCGCTTCGACGCAGACCTGGTCTTCACAACGATCGATCAGGCGCTCAGCAGCTTCCTGACGATCCCCTACGGCTTGGGCAACCGGCAGGCGAACCTTAACGCCGGGGCGCTCATTGGTAGCTATCTGGTTTTCGATGAGTTCCACCTGTTCCCGGTCGATGAGTCGGGCAATGGTGCACTGGCCACGACGCTTCAGGTCCTTCAGATGCTGAAGGGCATCACGCCGTTTGTGCTGATGACGGCGACCTTCTCCAGCACCATGATCGCGCGTCTGGCGGAGCTGCTCGACGCGGAGCCAGTCACTCTGACAGCAGAGGAGGTCGATGACCTGCCATCACAGCGTGCGAAGCGCCGTGTCTACCATTACAGGAGCGAGCCTTTGAGCGCCGATGCGATCCTTCGCGATATGCAGGCTCACCAGCGGCGCCGCGTCATTGCGATCTGCAACACTGTCGATCGGGCTCAGGCACTGGCGCGCGCACTCCGCGAGCATCCGCAATGTGCCAACGTGGATGTCGAACTGCTGCATAGCCGTTTCTATGCCTCTGACCGCGAGGATAAAGAGGAGATGCTGCGCCGTGAGTTCGGTGAGGATCGAACTGCGACCTCCGACAAGCCGATGATTCTGGTGGCTACCCAGGTAGTCGAGGTTGGGCTGAACATCACCTGCGAGGCACTCCACACAGACCTGGCCCCAGCAGCGTCGCTCATCCAGCGTGCCGGTCGCTGCGCACGATTCGCCGGCGAGTCGGGCGATGTGTTCGTCTACGAGCTGCCACTCAATGATAAGGGCGAGATCGACTATGCCCCGTATCTGGACGAGGGGCTGCGCCCAATCTGCGAGGAGACACGCACCGCGCTGCGAGGGCAGCTCCCGCCTGAAGGTCGTGCGCTCACCTACCACGATGAGCTGGCGCTGGTCGATGCGGCACACAGCAACTACGACGCGCGACTCCTGGAGACATTCCTGCAGCGGCGACACCTGCTGCGCGCAGCGATCGAGCAGACGTTTCGTGCCCAGGAGCGGACTCGAGCGCGCGAGCTGATTCGCGACATCGACTCGCGCACTGTCATCATTCACCCTGACCCCACCGAAGTTACGGTGCCGAACCCGCACCGCTACGAGGGTATCGCCGTACGCCCTGCCAGCCTCGTGCGTTGGTACGACGCAGTGTGCGATCAAGCGTGGGAGTTAGGGCTGGATTGGATCGCCAAGATCGCATATACCCAGGAGATCTCCGACGGCGCTGAAGGAGGTGAACAGGGACGGCGCATCGCAACCATGTGGCGCGCCCTTCGTCCGACGACGGACGCAGATGAGAGGCGAGCCTACAGATCTGAGTTGTGGAGTGCGGGCTTCGTGGTCGCGCTCAACCCGGCGCTTGTGCAATACACAGCCGAGCTCGGCCTGCAGTTGCTGCCGGGCGACACCCCGGCGCTTGGGTCGCGGCATTTCCAGCCAGGGAAAGGGCGCGAGCAGGGCGGGCCGATCCGTCACGAGACGTACGCCGAGCATATCGCCGGCCTCTACCGGGTCTACTGCCAACAGCTTCGGGATCGCACCGCCGCAGCTCGTCATCGCCTCGAGCAGCGTTTCGGGCTGGAGGAAGGCACGCTCGACCGTGCGATTCGCCTGATGTTCGCTGTCCACGACCTCGGCAAGCTGGACCGTGTATGGCAGACCTGGGCGCACCGCTGGCAGGCTCGTGTCGCACAGCTGCGCCAGGAGCCGGACATCGCCTTTCCTGCCGGCTATGTGGCGGCACATACGGACTTCGACGCGCAAGATGCTCGTGAGGTGGCTGCGCAGCGCGACATTCGGCCGGCACGACCGAAGCACGCGGCGGAGAGCGCCCGCGCCGGGAGGGAGTTGATCACGGCGGTGTCCGCAGGGAGCGAGGCGCTGCGCACCGCGCTGATGAGCGCGATCATCTGCCACCATAGCCCACACCTGCGTGCCGACCACGGGCCGTTTACGCCCGTCCCAGGCGCAAAGGCCGCCTTCTATGAGGCGATGCGCGCTGTTGGCCTCTTCGAGGATCAAGGACTGCGGATGTCAAAAGCGCGTGTCGCGTGGGAGGGATTCGCGGCCGCCGAAGGGCTGAGCGAGGACATCATCCAGATCAGCAGCGATGCTGAACTGCTGCTCTACTTGTTTCTCGTGCGCGTGCTGCGCCTGGCCGATCAAGGGTCGCAGGAGCACGAGAGGTAGATGCAGAAACGCTCGGGCCGATGGACCTGTGTACTCTCAGTCGAGTCGATACCCTGTAGTAGTTTGTTACTACGGTTAGTCCATCTACTTTCAGTACTTTATGACAAGTCGTCGGAGCCGCAACCTATCACGTCTCGAGCATCCTCTTGACTCGTGAGAGAAACGCCCATATACTCCAATAGACCCTGAGGTCTATACGGATAGTCATATCTAGGGTGGGATAATATGGCGGCTCAAAAATCAGGTGTTCAGATCAGGCTGGACAACACCTCCATCGCAGTTCTCAAGGCACCCCTACGATAAGTCGAAACGGCGCAAGCCGAACAACAGACAAAGCGACAGAGCCAGGATAGCATTGCACCGATCGAGCGTCAACTCGAACTGCTCGTCGATGATACGCCTCAGAAGGGAGATGCCGATTGACCACCACCCTCCACATTCCTATCACGACGACGCCGATGGCAGCCCTGCTGGCAGGACATGGGCTGGCGAACTGGATATGGCAGCTTTGCCGCGAGGTGTTGGGTGATACAGTCCCGGTGCGCATCGCCAACGCCGGTCACAGCGTGCTCATCA
>CALJIC010000319.1 GCA_937974195.1 uncultured Roseiflexaceae bacterium
CGGGCGGAAGCGACGTCCGTGTTGGCCAGGCGGACCTTCCTGCGGTGGGCGCCACACGGGCGGAAGCGACGTCCGTGTTGGCCAGGCGAACCTTCCTGTAGCAGGCGCCGCGCGAAGCGGTAGAAGCGTCCGTGGAGGCGCCTGCCGGACTTCCCGGCGGAAGGCTGCCCAGGAGGCACCCGTGGGCGACCGCGTAGGCCGTGTCTGTCGGTTGGGTGCTGCGGAGCGCCGGCGCCTCGTCGCGTATAATAGCACGCATCTCGGAACCGGTGGGGCGTCTACGCCCGTGGTGCTGCCAGATGGGACGGTGGTGAGATGGGAGCAGTGATACTCGATGGGCGTGCGCTCGCCAAGACCCTGCGCGAGGAGCTGCGCGCCGATGTGCAGCGGTTCAGCGAGTCGGCGGGCTACGCGCCGAGCCTGGCGGTGGTGCAGGTGGCCGGCGACGCGGCCTCGGAGCGCTACCTGCGCACGATCCGCAGGGGGTGCGAGGATGTCGGCATCACCTTCGCCGCGCACACGCTCCCGGCCGATACGACCCAGGGCGCGCTCGAGGCGCTCGTCAAGGAGCTCAGCGCCGATCCCGGCGTGAGCGGGGTGCTGCTGCAGGTGCCGCTGCCGCCCGGGCTCGACGCCGCCTCGGCGATCGCCCACATCGACCCGCGCAAGGACGTGGACGGCGTCCACCCCTACAACGCCGGGCTGCTCGCCCAGGGGCTGCCCGGCATGGTGCCGAACACGCCCGCCGGCGGCATGGAGCTCCTGCGCCGCTACAACATCCCGCTGCAGGGGCGGCGGGCGGTGGTGGTGGGGCGCAGCAACGTGGTCGGCAAGCCGATGGCGCTGCTTCTGCTGCAGGAGCACGCCACCGTCACGATCTGCCACTCGCGCACGGCTGATCTCGCGGCGGTGGTGCGCGAGGCCGATGTGGTTGTCGCCGCGACGGGCAGGGCCGGGCTGATCACCGGCGCGATGCTGAAGCCCGGCGCGGCGGTGGTGGACTTCGGGGTCAACGTGCGCGAGGACGGCAGCATCGTCGGCGATGTGGAGTTCGACGCCGCGGCCGAGGTGGCGGGGGCGATCACGCCGGTGCCCGGCGGCACCGGGCCGGTGACCAACGTCATGCTGCTGCGCAACGTGCTGCGGGCGGCGCAGCAGCTGCAGGGCGCATAGACTGTTCCAATGGACAGGGGCGTAACGCGGGACGGCGCGGTCGGCGCCGGGTACAATACGGGCATAGTTTTTGTCGTGACACGACAGGCGCGGTAGGGCGCTGCGGCGCCTGCCGCGGAAAGAGGGGAAGGGAGGCGGGGCCTTCCCAAACCTCTCCGGCGAGTGCGAGGGCCAGGCCACCGCGTACGTCGTGTTCGGGACAGGACCTACGCGGTGGTAGGGTGCGGGAGGCGGACCTCCCTGAACACCCCTTTCCGCCGCTGTGCTGCGGAAAATAGGCGTGGCGGGCTGCGAGCCCTCCACACCTCGCTGTAAGGGAGGGCGGTCGTGTCGACCGCGTACGTCGTGTTAGTGAAAGACGAACCTATGCCGATCGACGAGTTCCGCTTCCGCCAGGTGATGGGCTACTTCGCAAGCGGCGTGACGGTTGTGACGACCGAGTACGGCGGGCAGCTGTACGGCATGACAGTCAGCTCGTTCTGCTCGCTCTCGCTCCGGCCGCCGCTCGTGCTGATCTGCGTCGACACCTCCGTGACCTGCCACGACATGATCGCCAAGTCTGGCAGCTTCGCCGTCAATATCCTGGAGAAGCACCAGGAGCATCTGTCGCGCCGCTTCGCCACGCGCGAGCTCGACAAGTTCGTCGGCGTGGCCTTCCGCACCGGCCAGCTCGGCCTGCCGCTGCTCGAGGGCACCCTGGCCAGCATCGAGTGCCGGGTCCGCGAGCAGTACCCCGGCGGCGATCACACGATCTTCGTCGGCGAGGTGATCGACGCCGACGTCGGAGAGGGCTCGCCGCTGCTATACTACCGGCGCGGATACCACGAGCTGCAGTGACCCCTGGTGGCGCCGTTGGACTACTCGGTTGAAACTCGCGTGCTCGCCGTCGACCCGCGGAGCCCCGACCCGGCTGCCATCGAGGCGGCGGCGGAGGTGATCCGGGCCGGCGGGCTCGTGGCGTTTCCCACCGAGACGGTCTACGGGCTCGGGGCGGCGGCGCTGGACGCGGCGGCGGTGCGGCGCGTGTTCGTCGCCAAGGGCCGGCCTGCCTCGGACCCGCTGATCGTCCACCTGGCGTCAGCCGACCAGGTCCTCGATGTCGCGCGGGACCTGCCGCCCGCCGCCCACGAGCTCATGCGGCGCCACTGGCCCGGCCCGCTCACGCTGGTGCTGCCCCGCCGGCCTCACGTGCCCCCCGAGGTGACCGCCGGCGGCGAGACCGTCGCCGTGCGCGTCCCGGCCCACCCAGTCGCGCTGGCGCTGATCGCCGCCGCCGGCCCGCTCGTGGCGCCCAGCGCCAACCTGTTCTCGCGCCCCAGCCCCACCACCGCCCAGCACGTCCTCGAGGACCTGGCCGGCCGGGTCGACCTCGTGCTCGACGCCGGGCCGACCGCGATCGGGATCGAGTCGACCGTGCTGGACCTCACTGCGGACCCGCCCCAGCTGCTCCGGCCGGGCGGCCTCACCCGCGAGGAGCTGCGCGACCTGCTGCCGGACCTGCGCTACACGCCGCGCTACCTGGAGGAGCCCCTCGCCGCGCCCGCGCCCGGCATGCTGCTCAAGCACTACTCGCCCCGCGCCCAGCTCACGCTCTACGCCGGGGAGCGCGCGGCCGCGTTGGCCCGGATGCGTGACGACGCGCTGCGCCACATCGCCGCCGGGCGCGCCGTGGGCGTGATGGCGGCCGATGACGACGCGGCCGCCTTCGACGGCGTGCCGGTGCGCCTCGCCCTCCTCGGCCGGCTGGACGAGCCGGAGCAGGCGGCCGCGCTCCTGTTCAGCGCCATGCGCCAGCTCGACGCCGCCGGCGTCGACCTGATCCTGGCCCGCACCCCGCTGCACTCCGGCCTGGGCCTGGCGATCTGGGACCGGCTGGTGCGCGCCGCCGAAGGGCGCGTGGTATACTAGCCTCAGCACGAACCTGCTGAGGGCAGCATGAACCAGCGCGATGATGTTGCGGAGCTGCGCCGTCAGGGCTACCGGCTCACACCGCAGCGCCTGATGGTCCTTGAGATTATTCGGGGCAGCCGGCGACACCTCACCGCCGAGGAGATCCACGCCGCGGTTGTGGCGCGCCACCGGAACGTCAACATCGCGACGATCTACCGCATCGTGCAGTGCCTGGAGGCGGCGGGCCTGGTGGCGCCGATCGCTGTGGCCGGCGCGCCGATCCACTACGAGTACGTCAGCGGCGCGGTGCACCACCATCTGGTCTGCCAGGCGTGCGGCGCCCAGCACGAGATCGGCGACGAGGAGCTCGAGACGCTCAAGGAGCAGCTGCGCGGGCGCTACGGGTTCGAGCCCCGCCTGCGGCATCTGGCGCTGCCGGGGATCTGCGCCGCCTGCCGCGACCAGCAGGGGGAGTAGGGCTGCTCGCCAGAGACGAGCGGCCCGTTTCGACGGCCGACCGCGTCCCGCTCACAGCCCGCGGCCGGCGGCGGGAAGGCCTGCGGCGGCCGGAAGAACCAGCGATGGCCGGCTCGAAGCGCTGTGCCAGCTACCGCGTCGCTCGGCGCGCCTCCCGCGCCCACCACCCCGGCCGCGCGGCAGAGTGACCGGCCCAGGAGCCTGAACCATGGATTTTCTACGACGGCTGTTCGGCGGCGGCCAGCCGCGCGGCGATGACGCCATCCACCTGTACGTCAAGTGCAACCGCTGCGGCGCGCCCGTCCACGTCCGCGTCGACCCGCGCAACGACCTGTCGATCGAGTACGGCGACGGGGAGCAGCCCTCCGGCTACCGGCTGATCAAAGAGATCATGGACTCGCGCTGCTTCCGGCTGATGCGCGCCGAGATCGACTACGACGGCGCCAAGCGCGAGATCAGCCGCCAGATCGAGGGCGGGACCTTCATCAGCAAGGATGAGTTCGAGCGCCTGGTCGCCGAGGGGGCACACGAGCGACGCACGACCTGAGAGACGGAAGGAGCGCGACATATGACCTACACAGACGCAGCCTGGCGCGAGTCGATGCGCATTCGTCTCGATATCAACAACGCGCTGGAGCCGGCCGTCGGCCGCCACGGGCTCAGGCCGGAGGAGATCGAGGCCCTGGCGCCGCGCGCGGCCCAGGCGATCGCCTCGCTCGACGCCCGCCGCTCGGAGCTCGGCTGGCCCGAGCTGCCCGCGCAGGACGTCTCGGGCATCGAGCAGCTCGCCGCCGCCATCCGCAGCCGCTTTGACGCCTTCGTCGTGCTCGGCATCGGCGGATCGGCGCTCGGCAACATCGCCGTCCAGACCGCGCTGAACCACACCTTCTACAACGAGCTCCCCGCCGAGCAGCGCGGCGGCCCGAAGCTGTATGTGATCGACAACTCCGACCCCGAGCTGAACGCCCACCTGCTCGAGACGATCGACCTCCGGCGCACCGCCTTCAACGTGATCAGTAAGTCCGGCACCACCGCCGAGACGATGGCGTCGTTCCTGCTGGTGCGCGACGCGCTCGCGAAGCAGGTGGGCGAGGAGAAGCTCCGCGAGCACATCTTCCTCACCACCGACCCGCACGGGGGCTTCCTGCGCCAGATCGGCGAGCGCGAGGGCTGGACGATGCTCGACCTTCCGCCCAAGGTCGGCGGGCGCTTCTCGGTGCTGACCACCGTCGGCCTGCTCTCGGCGGCGGTCACCGGCGTGGACATCCGCGCCATGCTGGCCGGGGCCGGCTACGGCTACCAGCTCGCCTCCGAGCCCGACCCGCTCAGGAACCCGGCGGCGCTCGGCGCGATGGTGTGCTGGCTGCTCGCCGAGCGCGGCCAGAACATCGTCGTGATGATGCCCTACGCCCAGCGGCTCGCCAGAGTGTCCGACTGGTTTGCGCAGCTGTGGGCCGAGAGCCTGGGCAAGCGGCTCAACCGCGCCGGCGAGGTGGTGCACGTCGGCTCGACGCCGGTCAAGGCGCTCGGCGCCACCGACCAGCACTCGCAGGTGCAGCTGTACGCCGAGGGGCCGTTCGACAAGCTGATCAACTTCCTGGCGGTGGAGCGCTACGGCCGCGAGACCCCCATCCCGGGCGCCTACGCCGACCTCGAGGGGGTCGCGTATCTCGGCGGCCACACCTTCGCCGAGCTGATCAGCGCCGAGCAGCGCGCGACGGCGATCGCGCTCACCGAGGCCGGCAAGCCGAACATCACCCACACGCTGCCGGAGGTGAACGCCTTCACGCTCGGCCAGCTCTTCATGCTGCTGGAGATGCAGACGGCGATCGCCGGCGAGCTGTGGAACATCAACGCCTTCGACCAGCCGGGGGTCGAGGCGGGCAAGATCGCGACCTACGCGCTCCTCGGCCGCAGCGGGTTCGAGCAGCGCCGCAGGGAGATCGAGGCCGCCCAGGCGCGGCGCGAGGAGCGCTGGATCGTGTAGCGGCGCGTGAGAGCGTGCAGCGCGCCAAGTGCAGACATAGAACGAGGCGAGGTACCCTGTGACCGAACCTGTCGACCTGTTGCTCGTCAATGGTGCCGTCGTGACCATGGACGCCGCCGGGTCCGTCTTCATGGACGGCGCGCTCGCGATCAGCGGCCGTGAGATCGTCGCCGTCGGCCCGACCGCCGAGCTCACCGCCCGCTACCAGGCCCGCGAGACGCTCGACTGCTCCGGCTGCGCGGTGCTCCCCGGCCTGATCAACGCCCACGCCCACGTGCCCATGAGCCTGCTGCGCGGCCTGGTGGCCGACCAGCAGCTCGATGTGTGGCTGTTCGGCTACATGTTCCCGGTCGAGAGCCGGTTCGTCGACCCGGAGTTCGTCTACACCGGCACCCAGCTCTCGTGCGCCGAGATGATCCGCGGCGGCGTCACCACCTTCGTCGATATGTACTACTTCGAGGAGGAGGTGGCCCGCGCCGCGTTCGACGCCGGGATGCGCGCGATCTGCGGGCAGACGGTGATGCGCCTGCCGACGCCCGACGCCGCCTCGTTCGACGACGGGCTGGAGCGGGCGCGCCGCTTCATCGAGCAGTGGCACGGCAACGACCGGATCGTGCCGACGATCGCGCCCCACGCGCCCTACACCTGCACCGACGCGATCTACCGCGAGGCCGCCGCCCTCTGCCGCCGCTACGGCGTCCCGCTCGTCACCCACCTGTCGGAGACGGAGCGCGAGGTGGACGAGAGCATCGCCGAGCGCGAGGTGACGCCCATCCGCTACGCCAAGCGCGTCGGCGCGTTCGACGGCAAGTGTATCGCCGCCCACTGCGTCCACGCCACCGAGGATGACATCCGCCTGCTGCGCGAAGGCGCCGTCGGCGTCGTCCCCTGCCCGACCTCGAACCTCAAGCTCGCCAGCGGCATCGCGCCGATCCGGCGCTTCATCGAGGCCGGCCTGCGCACCGGGCTCGGCACCGACGGCCCGGCCTCGAACGACGACCAGGACATGTTCGAGGAGATCCACCTCGCGGCGCTGCTCCCCAAGGGTGTCAGCGGCGACCCGACGGCCGTGCCGGCCCGCGAGGCGCTGGCCCTCGCCACCAGCAGCGGCGCCCGCGCCGTGCACCTCGACCACCTGATCGGCTCGCTGACGCCCGGCAGGCGCGCCGATGTGATCGTCGTCGAGCTCGGGCGGCTGCACTCCGCGCCGCGCTACACCTACGGCCACGACGCGATCTACACCCACCTGGCCTACAGCGCCCGCGCCCATGATGTGCGCGACACGCTGGTGGACGGGCGCTTCCTCATGCGCAACCGGATGCTGCTGACGGTGGACGAGCGCGGCGTGCTCCAGCGCTCGCAGGAGATCGCCGACCGCATCAACGCCTTCCTGGCCCACCGCGAGCAGAACCTGCTCGATAAGATCCTGGCGATCGGCGGCGTCCACCAGGCCGAGATCTTCGAGGTCCAGGTCAAGGCCCACATCGACGCCGACCGCCTCGAGCAGATCGCCGAGCGGGTGACCCGCGACCCGATCGTCGTCACGAAGGCCAGCGAGCGCACCCAGTACGACACCTACTTCCTCTGGAGCGACGCCAGCAAGGGGCGCATCCGCATCCGCGAGGACCACCGGGTGGACCCGGGCGCCCGCGCGGAGCCGAAGTACACGATCACGCTCGTGGCCCCCGCGGAGCGCAGCGACTCCTCCTCGGCGGTCCTGCTCGGGCGCGCGCGCTACACGGCGCCGGCGGACCGCACGCTGCGCTTCTACCGGGAGTACTTCCAGCCGGACAGCGTGGTGGAGATCGAGAAGCGGCGCCGGCGCTGGCGCATTCTCTACAAGGACGCCGACTTCGCCGTGAACCTGGACACGCTGGTCGGCCACGAGCGGCCCGGCCCCTACCTGGAGATCAAGAGCCGCACCTGGAGCCGCAAGGACGCCGAGCACAAGGCGGCGCTGCTCGGCGAGCTGCTGCAGCTCTTCGGCGTCTCGGAGCAGGCCCTGGTGGAGCACGAGTACCTCGAGCTGTAGATCGCGGCTCGGCCTGCGATCTGCAAGTGCAGCCCAGTATGCCGTACAAAGGCGTCTACCTAATCGGTCTCACCGGCGGCATCGCCTGCGGCAAGTCGACGGTGCTGGAGATGCTGCGCGAGCGCGGCGCCCACGTGATCGACGCCGACCGGGTCACCCATGAGCTCCAGCGGCCCGGCGAGCAGGTCTACGCCGCGATCGTCGCTGCGTTCGGCGAGGGCATCCTGGCCGAGCCGGATCATCCAGGGGCGCCGAGGCCGATCGACCGCAGGCGGCTCGGCGCGATCGTCTTCGCCGACCCGGCGGAGCTGCGGCGCCTGGAGCAGATCGTCCACCCCGCCGTCCACGCGCGCATCTTCGCCTGGCTCGACTCGATCGCCGAGCGCTCTGGCGACGCTCCTGATGCCGCTCAGCCGCCCGTCGGCCCGGTCGCAGTGATCGACGCGGTGAAGCTCCTGGAGGCCGGCTGGAAGAGCACCTGCGACGCGATCTGGGTCGTCACCTGCACGACCGAGCAGCAGGTGCAGCGCCTGGTCGAGACGCGCGGGCTGACGGTGGAGGAGGCGCGGGCGCGCATCGCGGCGCAGCCGCCGCAGGAGAGCCGGGTCGCCCAGGCCGATGTCGTGATCGACAACAGCGGCAGCCTCGAGGAGACCCGCGCGCAGGTTCAGGCCGCGTGGGAGCGGCTGGGGGTGTCGTGAGGGGCTCTGGGGCCAGCCCTATGGCCGAATGGCGTGGGCTGGCTCCTGCCGGTACGCTCCGTCCCCGGCGAAGATCGACTGCAGCTCGGCCTGGCGCGCGGCGCGCTCACGCTCGTACGCGGCGCGCAGCTCCGCCGACAAACCCGCGATAATCTCGGCGAAGCCGCGCACTCCGTCCGCCCCGCTCTGGTTGTGGAGCGGACACCCGTACTGATTTCGTTCCTCTGCGCCCATTGCCCTGCCCTGCAGATATGACAATCATTTCATCTACGGGCACTATAAGCAATCGGCGTACCACGCGCCTCGGGCGCGAGGCGGCTCTCTTCGTCGCCGCCGGACCGATGCCCGCCTCCATCGCAAGGCGGGAGACTAGGCCGTGTTTCGCGGGCGGCGGAGCAGGTTCGCCCGCGCGGTCAGCAGATCGCGGTACAGCGCGATGTGCTGCGCGGCGATCGTCTCCCAGCTGAACTGCGCCGCCAGCCGCCGGCCGCCCTCGCCGAGCCGCTCGCGCAGCGCCCGGTCCCCGGTGAGCCGCTCGATCGCCGCGGCCAGCGCCCTCGGGTCGCGCGGGGGCACCAGCAGCGCGCTCTCCCCATCCGCCAGCCGCGGGGACGGCAGGGGCGCCTCTGCAGCCGCCGGCCGCGGGGCGGCGGTTGTGATCACCGGCACGCCGTGCGCCAGCGCCGCCAGCAGGCTCCCGCGCCTGAAGCTCGCCCCGTCCGTGAAGGGCAGCGCCGCCATGTCCGCCGCGAGCAGGTGCGCCGAGACCTCGTCCGGGGCGCAGTGGCCGGTGATCTGCACCCGCTCGCGCAGCGGCCCCCCCGCGATGCGCCGCCGCACCGCCTCGCCGTGCGCGCGGTCCTGCGGGGCCTGCGCCTCGCCGCCGACTATGAGCAGCCGGACCTGCGCCGGCAGCAGCTCCAGCGCGTCCAGCAGCGTCTCCAGCCCCTTCGTGCGCGAGATCAGGCCGAAGTAGGCCACCAGCGTCTCGCCAGCGCCCACCCCGAGCCGCGCGCGCCACGCGTCCCGGTCGTAGCCGGATGGCGGCGCCACCGCGATGTTCGACCCGATCGGGATGAGCTCGGCGCGCCGGACGCGTGCGGCGCTGAGGCGGGCGAGGTCCTCGACGTTCGTCACCACCGCCGCGTCCACGTCCGCCAGCAGCCGCCGGGTCACCCAGTCGCGCAGGCGGCCGGCCTTCGGGAACAGGTACGGCGGCAGCAGGTCGTGCGCAGTCGCCACCAGCGCCGGGCTCGTTGAGGCGGGCAGGCTGCGCAGCCGCCACGGCAGGAAGTTGATCGCCGGGTGCATGCCGTACGCGCCGGTCTGGTACTGGATGTGCAGCACATCGGGACGCACGGCGTCCAGGGCGCCGATCACCGCCCGCCAGCTCCCCCAGCCCCAGGCCGGCGCCCGCAGTCTGGCCTCGGATACCTGTGTGCTATCGGGGTGCTGCAGGTCGTGGATCGTGAACCGCGAGTCGTGCGCCGTGAGCACGTGGACGCGCTGCCCCTGTGCCGTGAGCGCGAGCGCGAGCTGGTGGGTGTAGTCCCCCACGCCGCCGGGCATGGGCGGGTATTCCGCGCTCAGGAGCGCAATGCGCAGTTGAAACCGTTCTGTCATGTTCGAGGCCGCGGAGGCATGCTATAGTCAGGGCGCATACGGGAAGAATCCGGAGTAGTGCAGATGCGCTTGCGTCGTTCACGTGCAGCATCGGTCGCGCACGTGCTTGCTGCCGTTGGTGTCGCCCTCGTGCTGGCGACCAGCTCGGTCGAGGCGCTGCGCTGGACCGTGTCTACGAGCGCTTACGCAGCCAGCGCTCCGTCCAGAGGCCAGTCGGACGAGCAACCCGCCGAGACGGCCATTCCGGCCGAGACAGAAACATCCCCAGAGCTTCCGCCCGAGACAGCCGTTCCGGTCGAGGAAGTCGCCTCCCCCGAACCTTCTGCTGAAGCTCCCCTCGCGGAGACGGAGGTCGTGCCCGAGCCCACTGCCGACATTCCTCCGGCGACCGAGGAGACCGCCGTGCCCCCCGCGCCGACTGAGACGGCTGTCTCGCCGGAGCCGCCCGCTGAACCATCGCCTCCGCCGCCGACGGAGACGCCCGCCGAGCCATCGCCTCCGCCGCCGACGGAGACGCCCGCCGAGCCATCGCCTCCGCCGTCGACGGAGCCGCCCGCCGAGCCGACCGCAACCATCCCGCCGCTCACGACGCCTGTCCCCGGCGAGGCCCCGCTGCGCGTCTCCAAGAGCGCCTCGGTGCAGCAGGCGATGCCCGGCGAGTCCTTCAGCTACACGCTCCAGCTCGTCAGCGCCCACTCCGTCACGGTCGAGATCCGCGACTATATCGACGCGCAGCTGGAGGTAACCGGCGTCGATACGACGCAGGGCAGCTGCAGCATCGGCAATCCGGTTGTCTGCCTGATGCAGCTCGCGCAGGGCCAGCCCGCCGAGATCGTCATCAGTGTGAGGGCGCGCCCTGATGTCTCGCCCGGCGCGGAGACGGTGAGCCAGGCGCTGGTTCAGGACGACAAGAGCTTCACCGCCTCATCGGAGCCGGTCGTCGTGCAGATTATACGCCCTGCGCCGGTAGTGCAGCAGGTGGACACCCAGGCGCCGGTCGTCGCAGAGGAGGAAGAGTCGCCGGCGACGCGGCAGCCTGCGCCGAGGTCGGCCACCGATCCGTCGCCCACGCCGCTCGCCCGAGGGGGCGCGCCGGACAGCGCACCGGCGCAGGAAGGCGAAGTCGGCGCGCTTCCGCCGCTTGTGCCGAGCGGGAGCGGCGCGGAGACACCCACGCCGCCGGCCACCCAGGTAGAAGCGGGCCCGGCCGCGACCCCGCGCGTGGCGGCCACCCCGACGCCGACGACCAGCCCGGTCCGGCCTCCGACGCGGCCGGCGCAGGCGGTGGTGCCGCTGCCGGACACGTCCGTCACTGGGCCGGCCGCAGGCCTCGGCTTCATGCTGATCGGCTTCGCGCTGATCATCCACGGCACGCGCCGGGTCCGCCTGAGGGAGGCCGAGCTGGCGGTCAGGGCGCGGACCTTCGTGCGGCTGCAGGCGATCGCCGGGGTGGTCAGGCAGCTCCAGCGAACCACCGCCGACAGCGTCGCCGAGCAGGATGAGCAGGCCCGGCGTCTGGTCAGCGCGTTGGACGAGCGCGCCGGCGAGTGAGCGCGGTGGACGCTCAGCGGGTGCGGCCCACCAGATTCCCCGCGAGCGCCCGCAGCCCGGCGAGCGCCTGGGCGTCGCCCTGGGCCCGGTCGAGCGCCGCCAGCGCCGCGCGCTGGTACTGCTCCGCCGCGCGCTCGGTGTGGCTGCGCGAGCCGGCCTGGTCCAGGATCTCCAGCATCCGCGTGATGTCGCCGTCGGCTGTCTCGCGCCGCGCGTACAGCTCGGCGAGCTGCTCGCCCAGCTGAGCGCTGTTGAGGGCGTGGATCACCGGCAGGCTCAGCTTCCGCTGCACCAGGTCGGCGGCGAACGGCTTGCCGGTCTTCTCCGGGTCGCCCCACACCCCCAGCACGTCGTCCTGGATCTGGAAGGCCATCCCGAGGTTGAGCCCGAAGTCGGCCAGCGCCCGCACCGTCGTCGCGTCGGCGCCGCCGACCAGCGCCCCCAGCTCAGTCGAGGCCCCGAGCAGCACCGCCGTCTTGCGGCGGATCATCGCCAGGTAGTCGTCCTCGGTGATGCGCAGATTCCCCTCGTAGCTCAGATCGAGAAATTGCCCCTCGCAGAGCGTTAGGATAGTAGAGCCGAAGCGGCGCAGCACCTCGACCGTGACCTCCGGCGCGACGCCGGCGTCGGCCAGGCGGTGCAGCGCGAGGTGGGCGATGGTGAACAGGCCGTCGCCGGTGTTGATCGCCTGCGGGACGCCCCAGAGCTTCCAGACCGTCGGCCGGCCGCGCCGGGTGCTGCTGTTGTCCTCGATGTCGTCGTGGATCAGCGAGAAGTCGTGGATCAGCTGGATGGCGGCCGCCAGCGGCAGCGCCTGGTTCGGGTCGCCGCCCACGGCGCGGCAGGCCAGCAGGCACAGCCGTGGCCGCAGCAGCTTGCCGGGGTCGAAGTGCGCCGGGACGAGCTGCTCGTCGCGCCAGCCGAGGTGGTACTCCATCATCTCGTAGAAGCGGGACACCCGCGCCTCGGCGGCCGGGAACGCAGCGCGCATCGCCGCCTGAATCGTCGTTCGCTCGTCACTCATCATGCATCCTGGATAGTATGACGGAGGCTTGTAATCTTCCGGTAATCTGCCGGCAAGCTGCCAGTAATCCGCAGACATTCTCGTCTGCGCTCCATGCTAGTACACTGGTCGCAAGTAGAGCGCTGCCGCGACGCCTGGTCGTGGATGACGCAGGCGGCAGACCCCATGATTCCACGCTAGCTATTGTATCGCTAGATAGTTGCCGGGCAACAAAGCACGACACCGGAAAGGAGTCCACGGACATGCCCCTCAACATGCGCTTCCGCTTCAGCCCCGCCAAGGATGGTCTGGTGAAGGTTCTAGGCCCGCTCGAGACAGACATCATGCAGATCGTCTGGCAGGATGAGCGCAGCACGGTCAAGAAGATTCACCGCAAGCTCTCGCAGACGCGCGAGATTGCCTACACCACCGTGATGACCACCATGAGCCGGCTGGCTGAGAAGGGCGTGCTCAACCGCCATCGCGAGGGCCTGGCCTACGTCTACACCCCGGCGATCAGCGAGGACGAGTTCGTGACGATGGTGGTGCAGCAGGTGCTGGACGGGCTGCTGGACGACTACAGCGAGACGGCTGTCGACTACATGGTGGACTACCTGGCGCGCCGGAACCCCAGCGAGCTGCGCCGCCTCCAGAAGACCCTGCAGGCGCGCATCGCCGCTTGAGGAGAACCAGGCGACGAGAACCAAGAGCTGAGAACCAAGGGAACCAAGAACAGAGGACCAAGGGCCGAGAACCCAGAACTGAGGACCAAGAGTTGAGAACATCGGGAGCACCCACCCCGGTTCTTGGTTCTCCGTCCTTAGTTCTCGGTTCTTGGTTCTCCGTCCTTAGTTCTCGGTTCTTGGTTCTAGGTTCTCGGTTCTTGGTTCTCAGTCCTCAATCTCACCCCACAGATCGTACTCGGTCGCCTTTGTGATCCGCACGTTCACGAAGCTGCCGACCGGGGCGCTGCCCCACACGAACACCTGGCCGTCCACCTCGGGCGCATCGCGGAACGAGCGCCCCACCACGAGCGGCGCCGCCTCCCCGGAGCTTGTCGTGGGCTCCGCGGTCCCCTGCCCCTCGACGAGCACCGTGATCGTCCGCCCGACCCAGCGCCGGTTGCGCTCCAGCGATATCTGGCGCTGCAGCTGCATGACCTCGTGCCAGCGGCGCTCGATCACCCGCTGCGGCACCTGGTCCGGCAGCGTGGCGGCTGGCGTCCCCGGCTCCTGCGAGTAGCGGAACACGCCGACGCGGTCGAGCTGCACCTCTTCGAGGAAGGCCTTCAGCGCGTCGAACTCCTCGCGCGTCTCGCCCGGGAACCCGACGATGAACGTCGAGCGCAGCGCGATGTCCGGCATGGCCGCCCGCAGCTCGCCGATGATGCGCTTGGTGCGCTCGGTGTCCGGCGGCCGGCGCATGCGCCGCAGGGTGGCGGGGTGCGCGTGCTGCAGCGGCATGTCCAGGTAGGCGCAGATCTGCGGCCGGCTGGCCATGGTCGCGATCAGGCGCTCGTCGATGCCGTGCGGGTAGGCGTACATGAGCCGCAGCCAGACGTCGGGCGGCAGCACCTGGCACAGCTCGTCGAGCAGCGTGGCCAGGCCGTTCTTGATCTTGAGGTCGCGGCCGTAGTCGGTCAGGTGCTGGGCGACCAGGATGATCTCCTTGACGCCCTGGGCCACGAGCTCCTGGGCCTCGCCGAGCACCGCGCCGACCGCTTTGGAGCGCATATCGCCCTTAAACGAGGGGATGGTGCAGAAGGCGCAGCGCAGGTTGCAGCCGTCCGAGATCTTCAAATAGGCCGAGGGGCCGGCGGCGCGGCGGCGGATCGGCGCGGTGCGCCAGTCGGCGTACCCCCCTTCCTGCCACTGGTCGCCGGCTGCGGGCGATGGCGCGGCGGGTGCTGCCGGCGGAGCTTCGACGGCCGGCGCGCTGGAGACGCTCTCGAGCGGGATGATCGGCAGCCCGGCGGCGCTGGTGCTGGGGGAGCCGGCGGCCGGCCGCCCGCCGTTGGCGACGAGATCGCCGATCCGCATCCACTGCTTGGTGCTCAGGATCGCGTCCACGCCGTCCACCGCCTGGACCACAGCGCCGTGGCTCTCGGCCATGCACCCGGCGGCCACCAGGCGCTGGCCGGGGTTCTTGCTGGCCGCGACGTCGCGCAGCACGCTGAGCGTCTCCTCGCGCGCGGAGGCGATGAACGAGCAGGTGTTGACGATCACGACGTCGGCTTCGTCGGGGCTGGCCGCCTGGGTGTGGCCCTGCGCCGCGAGCACGCCGCTCATTCCTTCGCTGTCGACCTGGTTCTTCGGGCAGCCGAGTGTGATGATATAGTATTTCATTCTCTCAGTAGCCAGTCGTCAATAGCAGCAGTCAGCGGGAAGTAGGCAGTGTGGCGGCGGCAGCGCTGGCGCCTGACTGCTCGACACTGACTACTCGATGCTGACTAGCGGTAGTTCGTGAACTGCAGCGGCACCGGGAACTCGTCCTGCCGCTCTTTGACCAGGCGGATCACCGCCTGGAGATCGTCTCTGCTCTTGCTCCCGACCCGCAGCGCCTCGCCGTGGATGCGCGGCTGGACCTTCGGGAAGCTCTCGCGGATGAGCTTCTGCAGCTTCTTGGCGACCTCCTCCGGGATGCCCTGCTGCAGCCCGATGACCTGGCGGACGCGCGCGCCGCTGATCTCCTGCACCGGCCCGTACTTGAAGATCTTCAGGGACAGGTTGCGCCGCAGCGCCTTGGTCTGCAGAATATCGCGCACCGCCGCGAGGTGCATCTCGGAGTCGGTGGTGATCGTCAGCTCCTTCTCGGCCAGGTCGATCGCCGTGTTGCTGTCCTTCAGATCGTAGCGCGAGCGCACCTCGCGCAGCGTCTGGTCCACGACATTCACCATCTCCTGGCGGTCGAACTCGGAGACAATATCAAACGTGCTCTCGGCTGCCATACGCGCTCCTCTCCCACATATAACACCGAAACGGGGCGGTTGGCCAACCGCCCCGGCGTGATCGATCGGCTGGATTGTGCGCCGCCATCATGGCGGCCATGTGAACGTCACCACTTCGCCTGGCGTGTCGCCGAGGCGCTGCTCCTGGCCGTTGATGACGACGGTGACGACCGCAGCGTTGCCGGCCTTGATCGAGACGCCGCGCTGCGCGGTGTACTGCACGGACTGTGCCGGGCCGAGCACCTTGCGGTACACCGGCTTGCCGTCGGTCATAATCTCAAGCCACGAGCCGCGGTGCTCGCCCGGGTCGATGCGGACCTCGAGGACGATCGGCGCCGGCTGCTCCGTCGGCGTCGGCTGGCTCGCTGCCGGTGTGACCGTCGGCGCTGCCCCCGCGGCTCCCGACGGCTCAGCGCCGGCCGCGCTGGTTGGCGCCGCCGCGATCGGCGCGCTCGTCGCCGCGGCCAGCGCCGTCGGCGCGGCGTCGACCGGCTCGGGCTCGTTGGTCGGCAGCGGGCTCGGCGGCGGCGCGTTGGTTGGCCCGGTGGCCAGCGAGCCCTCCAGCAGCGCGCTCTCGCCGATGCGGTTCGTCGCGCTGAGCACCAGGTAGCTCACGCCGATCAGCGCCAGGACGACGAAGAACACGCCGACGAAGCTGGGGGCGAAGAAGCCGCGGATGCGGGGCGAGGAGGTGGCCGGCACGACCTGGATGGGGTCGGTGCGGCCGCGCTCGAGGCGGTAGAGCTCGATCAGCTCCTCGGCCGGGAGCCCAAGAAACGCCGCGTAGTTGCGGATGAAGCCCCGGGTGTAGACATCGCCGGGGAGGTTGGCGTAGTCCCCATCCTCCAGCGCCACCAGGTAGCGCTGCAGGATACGGGTTTCGGCTGCGGCCTGTGACAGACTGATCCCCTGGCTTTCGCGCGCCAGTCGCAACCGCTCGCCAAGCTGACTCATGTCACTCGCTCTTCCCGTGAGCCCAGAGCGCGGAGCGCGAAGTGTGAGCAGGGTGCCGCTCGGGCAAGTCTCTCGGAACCACAACAGCAGCAACAGCTGCGGAACACCTCCGCAGCTTCAGCGCCATTATAAACCAAACGGGGATTCGCGGCAAACCGGCGCGGCATGGCTCCGCTGAATCTCGCCTTCTCCGCCGCTCTGCGGCGCGAAGCCGAAGGAGCTCGGAGGACCGCTGGCCCTTCGGACTTCCCGGCGGGAAGGTGGGCGAAGGACCAGCAGCCTCCGCATCTTCCGGCGGAGCTTGACGCAGGCGACCGCGTCACTCCTGTGGCGCTAGGGCAGCGGCGTCACGATCGTCACGTCGTCGAACACGGCGCCCGCCTCGGTGGCGAAGTTCTCCAGGTAGAGCGCCGGCACTCCCTCGGCGACCCGGCTGTCGGTGAAGCGCGCCACCTCGGCGTCGTTGACGCTGAAGGTGATCACGTCGCCGACGGCGGTGAAGTTGACCTTGTTCACGGCGCCGGGGATGATCGCCGCGTCGCTGATCGGCTCCTGCAGCGTCGTCCACTGGTTGTTCACCGAGACGAAGCAGCCGTAGCGGTCGCCGCCGTCGATCCAGCAGGCGTAGTAGGAGCGCGTGCCGTCGTCGGCGCGGCTGAGGCGCAGCGCCAGGCCGGCGCGCGAGTCGCCCTGGATGAGCACGTTGGCGGTCACCGCCATGTCCCCGGTGGGGACGAAGTCCGGGGCGCTCAGGTAGTAGCTGTCAGGGGCCTTGATGATGATCGTGTACACGCCGTCGGCGATCTCCGCGCGCACCCCCTCGTCGTCGACCGTGGCCCAGCCGCCGCTCTCATCGCTGAAGTCGTACGACACGCGCTCGAAGTCGCCGGGGGCGAGCGAGACGGACGGGTCCACGATGTAGGAGTGGAGCATTTCGTCCAGCGAGTCTCGCAGGCGATCGAACTGCTCCTCGGGCACGCCGAAGGTCAGCACCGAGAGCTTATCCCCGTCCTGGTAGATGAAGCTGTTGGCCAGCAGCGGGGCCGAGATGCCGCCGGGCGCCTGGGCGGTGTAGCTCCAGACGATCTGCACCCCGCCGCTCTGGAGGTTCTGCGGCGGGTCCATCGCGAAGTCATCCTCGTCCTCGAAAGTCTCGACGAACGCCGTCAGGCGCTCGGTGAGCTCCTCCTGGCTGAGCGCCGGCTGCGACTCGCTGATGGCGACGATGATCAGGGCGTTCTCGAACTCGTCGGTCCACAGGATGAGCTTGGTGGCGTCGGTGCTCTGGTCGTACAGGTTCCACCCGGTGGGGACGCTGATCGAGAACAGCCCGCTCGGGTCGGTGTAGGTCTCGAGCGTGTCGATCCGCACCTCTGGCAGCGCCGACGCGGGGGTGGCGGTGGCGCGGGGTGCGGCGGTGGCGCGGGGTGCGGCGGTCGGGCGCGGCGTCGAAGTCGGGCGCGGCGTCGAAGTCGGGCGCGGCGTCGAGGTCGGGGCAGGGGTCGGTGCGCGGGCGATCGCGCCGCAGGCGGCCAGCGTGAGGGCGGCGAGGAGCGTTGCGGCGAGGATGCGGAGTGGTGGTGTCATGGCAGGTCCTTACGGCGGAGAGTGGGCGGCTCTCTCCATACCTCTATCGTAGCACGATATCGTAGCACGATCCGCGCTCCGGGCAACGGTGTATCTGCTATAATTTTCCGCCACGCCTCCCGGCGGAAACGGATGCAAGAGCGAGGGCACTATGCGCTACCAGATCGACCAGTCTGTGCTGGAGCTGATCCAGGGCGACATTGTGGTGCAGGACGTGGATGCGATCGTGAACGCCGCCAACGAGTCGCTGCTGGCGGGCGGCGGGGTCTCGGGCGCGATCCACCGCGCCGCCGGCCCGGAGCTCCAGGAGGAGTGCCGGCGCATCGGCGGCTGCCCGACCGGCGAGGCGCGCATCACGGGCGGCTACCGGCTGCGCGCGCGCCATGTGATCCACGCCGTCGGGCCGCGCTACGGCGCCAGGCCGCGCGACCCGGAGCTGCTGGCGAGCGCCTACCGCTCGAGCCTGGAGCTGGCCTCGCAGCACGGCATCAGCAGCATCGCGTTCCCCTCGATCTCGACCGGGATCTTCGGCTACCCGCTGGACCTGGCCGCGCCGGTGGCGCTGCGGACGGTGACCGAGTACCTGCGCGGGCACCCGGAGATCGCGCTGGTGCGCTTCGTCCTGTGGGACGACGAGACGCGCACCGCCTACGAGTACGCCGCGCGCAAGCTGGGCCTCACGCCGATCTCCTGACGGGGTGAGGGGGTGACGGGGTGACTCTTTGACTCCGGAAACGCATACCACACCACAAACCATCTTGGATACCCAGTCACCTTGTCACCGTGTCAGCGCGAGCGGAGCGAGCGCACGTCACCGTGTCACCGTGTCACCGAGTCACCTTGTCACCGTGTCAGCGCGAGCGGAGCGAGCGCACGTCACCGTGTCACCCCGTCACCGAGTCACCGTGTCACCTCGTCGCCGTGTCCCTGTGCTGGTAGTGGCCGTGCTGCTCGCGGTGTTCGCGCTCCCGCGGCCTGCCGCCGCCTGCAGCTGCCCACCGAAGCAGAGCCCCGGCGCGGCCCTGGCCGACTCGCACGCCGTCTTCGCCGGAAGGGTCGTCCGGCTGCGCCAGCCGGGGCCGCAGGTGGCGCTCACCAGCACCTTCCCGTTCTTCACCTACGGCGTGCCGGCCCACGCGCCGCTCCATGTCACGCTGGAGGTCTCGCAGGTGTGGCGCGGCCCGTCCCAGCGCACGACCGATCTGTACACCGCGCGCTTCGCCGCCGGGTGCGGCTTCCTCTTCGTGCTGGGCCGCGAGTACCTGGTGTACGCGGTGGAGAACGCCCGCGAGCAGCTGGTCACCTACCGCTGCTCGCGCACCAGCGAGCTGGGGGACGCCGGCGAGGATCTGGCGTTCCTGGGCCCGGGTATCCGCCCGGCCGCCGGCTCTCCGCCGTCCGCCGTGTGGGGCTGGGCGCTCTGGGGCGCGGGCGCCTGTGTGGCAGCCGCGGCGCTGGCCGGGCTGTGGCGGCGCAGATGGTAGAGCGCGGCCGGACGACCGCACTGCTTCGCCCCTATGCAGCGCTGCAGCGAGCGACGCTTTGACTAGCCCGCCTCGCCCGCGGGGAGAGCGCTGCGAGAATACCGGTTTCCCCTGATGTATCCGCGGCGCATCTCTGCTACAACCGACTCAGGGGCCGCGCAGCGCGCATCGCGCTGCTGGAGGATATGGACAGAGCATGGCTGAACAGGAGTACACGGCGCCGCCGGACGGCTGGCGGACCTTTCTGATCGTCTGGGTTACCCAGGCCCTCTCGGTGTTCGGCAGCGCGATCACCGGGTTTGCGACCACCATCTGGCTGACCCAGGTGGCCTACCCCGCGCCGGAGCAGCGGCAGGAGCTGGCCTTCGCCCTCTCGGCGGTGGGGCTGGCCTTCTTCACCTCCGGGCTGATCGCCGCGCCGATCGGCGGCGCCTGGGCCGACCGCGCCGACCGGAAGCGGACCATGATCATCATGGACACGGTGAGCGGGCTGGTGAGCGTGGTGCTGATCGCGCTGCTGCTGGCCGACGCGCTCAACCTGTGGCTGCTGCTGGGGCTGCTGGTGGTGGCGGGCGTCGCGAACACCTTCCACGACTCGGCGTTCGACGCGTCGTACGCGATGCTGGTGCCGCCCGAGCGGCTGCCGCGCGCCAACGGCATGATGCAGACGATCTGGGCGCTCTCGGGCATCTTCTCGCCGGCGCTGGCGGCGACGATCATCGCGCTGCCGGCCCTGGCGCGCCAGGGGAACCTCCCCGACCCGCCGGCCGGCTGGCTCGCCGGGCTGCAGAACGGCGTCCCGCTTGCGATCGCCGTCGACGTCGTCACGTTCCTGATAGCGGTCGGGGTGCTGCTGATGGTGCGCATCCCGTCGCCGCAGCGGGTGGACCTGCGCGCCGACTCGGACGAGCCGAAGCCGAGCATCTGGGACGATGTGCGCCAGGGCGGGCTGTTTATCTGGCACCGCCGCTCGATGCTGTGGCTGCTCGGCACCTTCACCGTGGTCAACTTCGCGTCGGCGCCGGCGTCCGTTCTGATGCCGCTGCTGGTGAAGTACAACCTGGCCGCCGACTGGACGGCGCTCAACTTCACCTACGAGACGGCGCTGGCGCTGGTTAGCTCGGTCGTGGGCGTGGGCGGCGTGCTGGGCGGGTTCGCGATGAGTGTCTGGGGCGGCCTGCGGACGCGCCGGATCTACGGCGTGCTGGTGCCGATGATCATCGCCGCCGTGGCGCAGATCGTCTTCGGCTTCACGTCGCTGCTGTATGTGGCGGCGGGCGCCTCGCTGGTGATGACGGCCATGATCCCGCTGCTGAACGCCCACTCCCAGTCGATCTGGCAGACGCAGACGCCGCGCGAGATGCAGGGGCGGGTGTTCTCGGTGCGGCGGGTGATCGCGCAGTTCACCGCCCCGATCGGCACGATCGTCGCGGGGGTCACCGGCGGGGTGTTCAACCCAGGGGTGGTGATCGCAGTGATGGGCGTGATCATGCTGGTCTTCTGCACGGCGCAGCTCTTCAACCGCGCGCTGCTGCGCGTTGAGGACAAGGCCTGGCTGGACGAGATGGCGGCCAGGCGGGCGGCGGCCTGAGGGGCTCCCGCCGGGGCCTTCGGCGCGGCAGCGGGCGGTGGTACAATACTGCCGGTCCTGCGGTGTGGAGGAGGCTGGCCATGCACGTCTACCGGAACTTCATCGGCGGCGAGTGGATCGCCTCCCGCGCGCCGAAGCGCGTGCCGAACATCAACCCGGCCGACACGGACGACGTGCTCGGCGAGGTGCCGCTCTCGACGGCTGCGGAGGCCGAGGCGGCGGTCGAGGCGGCGGCGCGCGCCTACAAGGCCTGGCGGCGCACGCCGGCCCCGGTGCGCGGGGCGATCGTCGGGCGCGCAGCCCAGATCATGGCCGAGCGCAAGGAGCAGATCGCGCGCGCGCTGGTGCGCGAGGAGGGCAAGCTGCTCTCCGAGGCGCGCGGCGAGCTGCAGCGCGCGATCAACATCGTCGAGTTCTGCGGCGCGCACGGCCGCCGCCTCACCGGCGAGACCGTCCCGCTCGAGCTGCCGGACAACTTCGGCTACACGATCCGCCAGCCGCTCGGCGTGGTGGCGGCGATCACCCCCTGGAACTTCCCGGTGGCCATCCCGGCCTGGAAGATCGCGCCGGCGCTGGTGGCCGGCAACACGGTGGTCTTCAAGCCGGCCACGCTCACGCCCGAGACGGCGCGGCTGGTGGTGGAGTGCTTCGCCGACGCGGGGCTGCCGCCCGGCGTGCTGAACCTGGTGTACGGCTCGGGCGGCGAGGTCGGCGCGGCGATCATCGGGCACTCCGCGGTGCGGGCGGTGTCCTTCACCGGCTCGAACGAGGTCGGGCTGGCGGTGTACCAGCAGGCGGCGGCGCGCGGCATCCGCGCCCAGTGCGAGATGGGCGGCAAGAACCCGGTGGTGGTGATGGAGGACGCCGAGCTGGACCTGGCGGTGAGCGGCGTGGTGGCGGGGGCCTTCGGCTCGACCGGCCAGCGCTGCACCGCGACGAGCCGCGTCATCCTGATGCACCCGGTGGCCGACGCGTTCCTCGAGAAGCTGGTGGACGCGATCAGCCGCATCCGCCTTGGCAGCGGCATGGACGAGGCCACCGGCATGGGGCCGGTGGTGGACGAGAACCAGCTGCGGACGGTGCTGGGCTACATCGAGGCGGCGCGCGCCGAGGGGGCCGAGCTGCTGTACGGCGGGGCGCGCGTCACCGATGGGGCGCTGGCGCGCGGGTACTTCGTGCAGCCGACGGTGTTCGACCGCTGCCGCCCCGACATGCGCATCTGCTGCGAGGAGGTGTTCGGCCCGGTGCTGGCGGTGACGCGGGTGGAGAGCTTCGAGGAGGCGCTCGAGGCGGCCAACGCGTCCGAGTACGGCCTGACGTCGAGCATCTACACCCGCGACGCGTCGCGCATCTTCCGCTTCATCGACGAGATCGAGACCGGGATCACGCACGTGAACTCGCCGACGCTCGGCGGGGAGGCGCAGATGCCGTTCGGCGGCACCAAGGCCACCGGCATCGGCCCGCGCGAGCAGGGCACCGAGGCGTTCGACTTCTACACCGAGACGAAGGCGGTGTACATCGACTACAGCGGCGCCCGGCGGCAGGGGAGGCTGTACTGAGCCGGCGCGCCCTAGTTGTCGCGCACGCTGCCGAGCAGCGCGCGGGCCTGGTGGCGGATGGCGGGGAGGTCGGGCGCCTTGGGCTCGGAGCGGGCGTAGCGCTCCAGGTCCTCGAGCGCCGCGATGGTCTTGCCCAGGCGCGCCCGCAGCAGCCCGCGGTCACGCCGCTGGATGTGCTCGTCGGGCGCGAGCAGGAGGATGCGCTCGACGGCCGCCAGGGCGCGCGGCAGGTCCTCGCGCTCGACATACGCGGCCTTGAGGTTGCGCAGCATGCGCAGCAGGATGGCGGCCTTGGAGGGCGGGCGCAGCACCTCGCGCATCAGCGCGGGCGGCGCGGCGCCGTAGAACGCCGTCACCTGGCGCGCGCAGTCGGCGTAGCTCCACAGCTCCCCGCCCCCGAACGGGTCGATGTAGAGCGGCCCGTCGTCCGAGCGGTACTGGACCAGGAAGCGGCCGGGGAGCGCCAGGCCGGCGACCGGCAGGCCGAGGCGCCAGCCGACCTCGAGGTACACGACCGAGAGCGTGATCGGCAGGCCGGTGCGCCTCTCGAGCACGCGGTCCAGATAGCTGTTGGCCGGGTCGCCGTAGTCCACGCTGTTGCCGCGAAAGCCCAGCTCGCCGAACAGGTGGCCGTTGACCGCCGCGGCGATCTCGGGCGCGCCGGAGCAGCGGGCGAGGCGCGGGCGGATCTCCGCGGCGAACGCGTCCAGCAGCGCCAGCGCGGAGGGGATGTCGCAGGCCCCCTGGTCCTCCCAGGCGATGCAGAGCGCGGCCTCGGCCAGCGCGAGCTGAGGCTCGGGGCGGCGGATGAGCCCGCGGAAGCGCGCGCGTGCGGTCAGAGCGGCGTCCATGGGCCTATGATAGCATAGGTGGCACGACCTCCCCTTTCGGCTAGGATCCGCGCGCAGGCCCCCAAAACGCCCACCGCCGTGCTATACTTTGCATGACGTTCCCACAGCGAGGCGGCCCATGCGCCTGGTCTACAGCGCTGACCTGCACGGCGACCTCGGCTCATATCGAGCGCTGCTGGAGCTTGCATCCGAGACCGGCGCGCGGGCGGCGATCGTCGGCGGGGACCTGCTGCCGCACACGCCGCAGCTGGCGGGCGCGATCGAGCGCCAGCGGAGCTTCATCGAGGAAGAGCTGCGGCCGCTGCTCGAGGCCTTTCGGGCCAGCCACCCCCAGATCGCGGTGTACCTCCTGCCCGGCAACGACGACTGGGCGGCGGCGATCGCGGCGCTCGGGGAACTGGAGGCGGCGGGCCTGGCGTACCCGCTGCACGAGCGCGTCTTCCCACTCTCGTCCCACCCCACCACCTCAGAGGGCGCGGCGGTGCAGCAGCCGGCGCTGTGGCTGGCGGGCTACGCCTGCGTCCCGATCACGCCGTTCAGCATCAAGGACTACGAGCGGCGCGACGACGGGCCGATCCCGCCGTTCAGCTTCGCGATGGCGTACACCAGCGGGAGCGGCAGCATCGCGGCGGCGAGCGCCGAGGAGCTGGCGGGGCTGCCGAGCATCGGCGAGGCGCTGGAGGCGCTGGCCGGCAGGAGCGACCCAGCGCGCACGGTCTACGTGTGCCACACGCCGCCGGCGGACACTGGGCTGGACCAGATGCCGCGCGGCAGGCACGTTGGCAGCCGGGCGCTGCGGGCGTTCATCGAGCGCCACGCGCCGCCGCTGACCCTGCACGGCCACATCCACGAGGCCCCCGAGCTGAGCGGGCGCTACGCGGAGCGCATCGGCGGGACCTGGTGCATCAACCCGGGGCACGACCGCCAGCGCTTCCACGCTGTGGCGCTCGACACCGACGATATCGAGGGCACGCTGGTGCACACCGTGTACGGCCGGCCCTAGCGACTCGACAGCAGCTCCTCCCCGCGGCACAGCCGCCGCGAGCATTCGCCTCCCGGCCGCGTGCGACGCAGCCGCGCCCGGCCGGAGCTGGGATACGCCACCGGTGTACTGGAACGAGTGATGCGACGCTTCTTCGGCAGAGAGCGGAGCGAGAGAAAGGCGGCCAACGTGTTCGACACGATCGAAGAGATCCGCTCGCGTCTCGGCGAGCAGCAGTATATCGCCTCCGACGAGATCGCCACCACGGTGTTCCTCGCCGAGCGGCTGAACAAGCCGGTGCTCGCCGAGGGGCCGGCGGGCGTCGGCAAGACCGAGCTCGCCAAGGTCTGGGCGGCGGCCACCGGGCGCGATCTGATCCGGCTGCAGTGCTACGAGGGCCTGGACGAGACCAAGGCGCTCTACGAGTGGGAGTACGCCAAGCAGCTGCTCTACACTCAGCTGCTGCGCGACAAGCTGAGCGATCTGCTGGCGGGCGCCGAGACGCTGGGCCAGGCGGCGGACCGGCTGGCGGCTGAGGAGGACGTGTTCTTCTCGGACCGGTTCCTCCTGCCGCGGCCGCTGCTGCGGGCGCTCACCAGCGAGCGGCCGGTCGTGCTGCTGATCGACGAGATCGACCGGGCGGACGCGGAGTTCGAGGCGTTTCTGCTCGAGGTGCTGAGCGACTTCCAGGTGAGCGTGCCGGAGCTGGGGACGATCAAGGCCCGCCACCAGCCCATGGTGCTGCTCACCAGCAACAACACCCGCGAGCTGTCCGAGGCGCTCAAGCGCCGCTGCCTCTACATCCACATCGACTACCCGAGCCTGGACGACGAGGAGCGGATTGTGAACCTGAAGGTGCCGGGCCTGCCGCCGCGGCTGGCGCGCCAGGCGGTGGAGCTGGTGCAGCGGCTGCGCACCATGGACCTCAAGAAGTACCCGAGCATCTCCGAGACGCTGGACTGGGCGAGGGCGCTGCTGGAGCTGAACGCCAGGAGCCTGGACCGGCACACGCTCGACACGACGATGAGCGTGCTGCTGAAGTACGAGAGCGACCTGCGCAAGGCGCGGCGGGCGGTCGCCCGCGCGGATGACGAGCGGGCCGAGCGGCGGCGGCGCGACCGCGACGACGAGTTCCGCAACTTCCGGGAGAACTAATGAACAGGCGAGTTGTCGAATTCATCACCGCGCTCCGGGCACAGGGCGTGCGGATCTCGGTGGCCGAGAGCATCGACGCGCTGCGGGCGGCCGACGTGGCCGGCGTGACCGACCGGAAGGTCTTCCGCTCGGCGCTGCGCGCGACGCTGGTGAAGGAGCCGCAGGATCTGCCGACGTTCGACAAGCTCTTCCCGGCGTACTTCGGCAGCGACCCGCCCCCGCCGATGATGCAGCCGGGCGGCGGGATGAGCGACGAGGAGCGCGAGCAGTTCATGCAGCAGCTCATGGAGATGCTGCGCTCCATGACGCCCGAGCAGCTGCGGCAGCTGTTCGAGGCCATGATGACCGGGCAGCGCATGAGCGGGCAGCAGATGCGGCAGATGCTCGACGAGCACACCAGCCTGTCGCAGATGCCGCCGAACGTCCCTGGGTCGTGGGCGCTGCGCCGGGCGATGCGCGAGCTGCAGTTCGACCGGCTGCAGGAGCTGCTCGAGGAGCTGCTCGAGAAGCTGCGCGAGGCCGGGGTGAGCGAGGAGGCGCTGCAGCAGCTGGCGGAGGAGGCGCGCCAGAACCAGCAGGCGCTCGCGCAGCAGCTGGCCCAGGAGGCCGGCGCGGGCATGGCCCAGCGCGAGGCCGAGCAGCCCCGGCCGCGCCCCAGCGAGGAGGAGCTGCTCGACCGGCCGTTCGAGTACATGGACGAGGAGGACCTGGCCGAGCTGCGCCCGATCGTCACGCGCTTGGCCGCGCAGCTCCGCTCGCGGGTGGCCCTGCGCCAGAAGCGGGCGAACAAAGGCAACCTGGACGCCAAGAGCACGATCCGCGCGAACATGCGCTACGGCGCGGTCCCGCTCGACATCCGGCACCGCCGCAAGCACCTCAAGCCGCGCCTGGTGATCATCTGCGACCGCAGCCGCTCGACCGAGCAGGTGGTGCGGTTCCTGCTGCAGCTGATCTACACGCTCCAGGACGTCGTGAGCCGGACGCGCTCGTTCGCCTTCATCGACACGATCTACGATATCAGCAGCTACTTCAACGAGGCGCGCCCGGAGCAGGCGATCGAGCAGGTTCTGCAGAACGTCTACCCGAAGCGCAGCTACAGCACCGACCTCGGGCAGAGCCTGGCAGACCTCATGCGGGACCACGCGGGGTGCATCGACCACCGCACGACGGTGGTGGTGCTGGGCGACGCGCGCAACAACGAGAACGACCCGCGGCTCGACGTGTTCGAGCAGATCAAGCGGCGCTCGCACAAGATCGTGTGGTTCAACCCCGAGGCGCCCCACATGTGGGGCCAGTACGACCCAGGCAGCCTGAGCAGCGACATGCTCAAGTACATGCCGCTCTGCGACAGCGTCCATCACGTGAGCAATCTGCGGCAGCTGGTGGCCGCGGTGGACTCGCTGTTCGTGCGGTAGCAGGAGCGACGCGGCCGCGCCGCCCTTTCCTGGGGAAAGGCCGCGGCGGGCCGCATGCCCTCCCCGGGCGCTCTCTCCACCTCTGCGCCGAAGCAGTGTGGCGGGAATGAGGGTTCGGGGAGGCGACACCTCCCCGCGCCCCACCGCCCCGTGAGCCCAGCCGTTCCGACAGAAGAGGTGATTCCTAGAACACGATGCGCCGGCGGCGCAGCGCGATGCTCTGGAGCGTGCCGATGACCGCGAGCGAGGTCATCGTGAAGCTGCCGCCGTAGGAGATGAACGGAAGCGGGATGCCGGTGATCGGCATGATGCTCATATTCATACCGACGTTGACCAGCACGTGGCAGAGGAACATGGCCGCGGCGCCCACGGCCATCAGCCGGCCGAAGGTGTCGCGCGCCACATCTGCGATCACGAGCGCCTGCCAGATCAGAATCGCCTGAAACACCAGCAGCAGCGTCGCGCCGACGAAGCCGAGCTCCTCGCCGGTGATCGCGAAGATGAAGTCGCTGTACTGGACGGGGAGGTAGTTGCCCTGGCTGAGCAGGCCGCGGGTCCAGCCGCGCCCGGTGAGCCCGCCCGAGCCGATCGCGGTGAGCGACTGCATGATGTTCCAGGCGCCCCCCTTCAGCTCCGGGTCGTACTTCAGCGGGTCGATGAAGACCAGCAGGCGGGTGCGCTGGTAGTCCTCCAGCACATAGTTCCAGCCGATGTAGGCGAGGGGCAGCGCGGCGACGCAGAGCGCGAGCAGCTGCCACCAGCGCATCCCCGCCACCCAGGCGATCGCCAGCCAGATCGCGCCGAACACCATCGCCGTGCCGAAGTCCGGCTGGATGAACACCAGCACCGTCGGCACGCCGATCAGCACGAGGCTGCCCAGCAGCACGCGCGTCGAGCCGGCGCTGCCCTCGAAGCGCGCCCAGTAGCCCGCCAGCACGACGATCATCAGCAGCTTGGCAGCCTCGGAGGGCTGGAAGGTGCGCAGGCCGAGGTCCAGCCAGCTCTGCGCGCCGGAGCTCACCTGGCCGACCACGAGCACGGCGGCGAGCACGGCGACGGTGCCGATGTAGAAGGGGACGACCCAGGCCTGCAGGGCGTGGTAGTCCAGCGCGGTGAGCAGGATCATCGCCACCGCGCCGACGATCAGGTTGACGATGTGGCGGCCGAAGTAGCCCTGGGTGAACGGGTCGCGCAGGGTGGCGCTGTAGACCATCGCCAGGCTGAAGCCGATCAGCACCAGGACGGAGCCGAGCAGCAGGTAGTTGTAGTCACGCCAGGCACGAGCCATATGGGAGCCTCCATCGGGGAGGGATTATACCATCTCGCAGTGGGGCGGCGCCCCCGCCGCGCCTGCGAGGGGCGCTCGTAGCTGCCGCGGCGGCCTCGACGCGGCGCATCGCCGCCCCGTGAGCGCGCCGCCAGTCTCACGCGTTATCTGGTATCATGATGCGCCGGGCGCGGCAACGGCGGCGCATACATCGAGGGATGGCAATGGACGACGCGCAGCAGACCAGCAGCCGGAAGCTTGACCACGTTCGCATCGTGCTCGACGAGGACGTCGCAGCAAAGGGCGTATACACCGGGTTCGCGGCCTACCGCCTGCCGCACGAGGCGGTCCCGGAGCTAGACCTAGCGGAGATCGACACCAGCACGACCTTCCTCGGGCGGCCGATGCGCGCCCCGCTGCTGGTCAGCTCAATGACCGGCGGCGCGCACGATGTCGCGCGCATCAACTACGCTATCGCTGAGGCCGCCCAGGCCCTCGGGCTGGGCATGGGAGTCGGCTCGCAGCGCTCCGCGGTCGATGACCCGCGGCTGGCCTACACCTACCAGGTGCGCCGGATCGCGCCGGACATCCCCCTGCTCGCCAACCTCGGCGCCGTGCAGCTCAACTACGGCTACGGGGTGGACGAGTGCCGCCGGGCGGTGGAGATGATCGAGGCCGACGCGCTGGTGCTGCACTTCAACGCGCTGCAGGAGGCCGTGCAGCCGGAGGGCAACACCAACTTCAAGGGCCTGCTGAGCAAGGTCGAGCAGGTCTGCGCCCGGGTCGGCGTGCCGGTGATCGCCAAGGAGGTGGGCAACGGGATCGGCCCGCGCGCGGCGAAGCGGCTGGTGGAGGCCGGCGTGTGGGCGATCGACGTCGCCGGCGCGGGCGGCACGAGCTGGAGCGAGGTCGAGCGCTACCGGCACACGACGGAGCCGGGCGCGCGCGTCGCGGGGGCGTTCGCCGGGTGGGGCCTGCCCACCGCCGAGGCCATCCGCCAGGTGCGCGCGGCGCTTCCGAACACCCCGATCATCGGCAGCGGCGGCGTCCGCAACGGGATCGACATCGCCAAGTGCATCGCGCTGGGGGCGAACCTGGCGGCCACCGCCCGGCCGGCGCTCGTCCCGGCCGTCAAGGAGCGCGGCGCCGAGGCGGTGATCGAGATCCTGCAGACGTTCCTCGGCGAGCTGCGCGTCGCCATGTTCTGCAGCGGCTGCGCCGATCTCGCAGCGCTCGGCCGGCTGGAGCTCGAGCGCTTGCAGTAGCCAGTAGCCATAGCCAGTGAGTCAGTAGTCAGTACTGACTACTGAACTGATATGAACGTCACCCACCTGAGCCTGCGCGACTTCCGCAACTACGCGCGCGCCGACCTCGCGCTGGACCCCGGCACGACGCTGTTCTACGGGCCGAACGCCGCGGGCAAGACGACGATCCTCGAGGCGCTGTACTTCCTCGCCACGACGCGCTCGCCGCGCGCGAGCGCCGACCGCGAGGTGGTGCGCTTCGACGCCCAGGGCGACATCGGGGTGCCGCCGTTTGCGCGGCTGGTGTGCGACGTCAAGCGCGCCGACGGCCGCGTGCGCCTCGAGGTGGTCGTGCAGCGGCGCGGCGACGAGGAGGGCGCGCGGGCGGCCACCGCCGGCGCCTCGGTCAAGACCGTGCGCGTGGACCGGCGCGCCGTCCGGGCGCTCGACCTGGTCGGCAACCTGCGCGTCGTGCTCTTCACGCCGTCGGACGTCGAGCTGGTGACCGGCACGCCGGCCGAGCGGCGCCGCTACCTCGACATCACCCTCTCGCAGCTGGACGGCCGCTACGTCCGCACGCTCTCCCACTACCAGAAGGTGGTCCAGCAGCGCAACAGCCTGCTGCGCTCCTGGCGCGAGAGCCGGCGCCTGCCGCGCAACGCCGACGACGAGCTGGCCTTCTGGGACCGCGAGCTGGCGATCTCCGGCGCGTACGTGCTGCACGAGCGCCTGCGGGCGGTGAAGGAGCTCAACGCGCTCGCCGGCCCGATCTACTGCCAGGTCACCGCCCGCGACACGCCGCTGCGCGCCCACTACCAGAGCAGCGTCGTCGGCTTCTCCGAGGGCGCCAGCCCGCACGAGATCGAGAACGCGTTCCTGGAGCACCTGCTGCGCGTGCGGGACGAGGAGATCGGCCGGGCGCAGACGGTGCTCGGCCCGCACCGCGACGACCTGCTGCTCAGCGTGGGCGACGTGAGCGTCGGGACGTTCGGCTCGCGCGGGCAGCAGCGCAGCGCCACCCTGGCGCTCAAGCTCGGCGAGGCGGAGCTCATGCGCCTGCGCTCCGGCGATGCGCCGGTGCTGCTGCTCGACGACCTGCTCTCGGAGCTGGACGCCGAGCGGCGCGCGCACCTGCTGGCGGCGATCGACCGGCCGGACCAGCAGACCCTCGTTACCGCCACCGGCACCGAGGAGTTCGACGCCGCCTTCCTCAGGCGGGCGCGGAAGATCCGCGTGGAGGCGGGGAACCTCTACCCGGTCGCGTAGCGGCGCTGCTACAGCCACCGCCGCCAGCGGAAGAACAGGATCAGCCCGAGGCTTACCGCTGCCATGAGCCCCAGCGCCCAGAGGTAGCCGTAGGCCCAGCGCAGCTCCGGCATGACATCGAAGTTCATCCCGTAGATCCCGGCGATCAGCGCGTCGGACATGAGGATGATCGAGGCGATCGTCAGCGCCTTGACGATTTGGTTCAGCTGGTTGGACTGCACCGAGAGGAAGACGTCCAGCGCGCTCGCGAGCAGGTCGCGGTAGGTGTCGAGGCTGTCCGTCACCCGGATCAGGTGGTCGTACACATCCTGCAGGTAGACCACGATGTGGCGGTCGAAGATCGGCACCTCGCGCCTGATGAGCACGCTGAGCACATCGCGCTCGGGGGCGACGATGCGGCGGATGCTCAGCAGGTCGCGCTTGAGCGCGAAGACCTCCTGCAGCGCCGAGGGCTCGAAGCGCGCGAAGATCTGCTCCTCGATGCCCTCGACGCGCTCGGCCAGCTCGTCGATCACCGGGAAGTAGTCGTCCACGATCGGGTCGAGCAGCGCGTACAGCAGGCCGCCCGCCTCCCACCCGAGCCCCTCCTCGTTGCGCTGCCAGCGCTCGATCGTCTCGTCGATCACCGCCAGCGGGCCGCGGTGGACGCTGACGATATAGTTCGAGCCGATGAACAGGTTCAACGGCTGCGTCACCAGCCACCCGGACTCGCGGTCGTAGCTGATGGCGTAGAACACCAGCAGGTAGTATCCCTGGTAGAAGTCGACCTTCGGCCGCTCGTGGTGGCGCGTCGCGTCCTCGATCGCCAGCGGGTGGAAGCCGAACACCTCGCGCAGCAGCGCCTCGTCGTCCTCCTGCGGGTCCTGGATGTCGAGCCACACGAACTGCCCCGGCTGGCCGATCAGCTCGCCGATATCGGCCGGGTTGACCCGGTGTACGAAGCGGCCTTCCGTGCGGCACACGGCCACGCGGCGCGGGTCCGGCGGCTGCGGCGGCGCGATGAGCGGCGGCAGCGATGTCGTTCCGCGGCGCCTGGAGGGCGTCTCTGTCATCTCTGACCTACTGGAAGACTCGGGCGAGCGCGTCCTCGCGGCCGACGCGCGCCAGCGCGATCACCTGGTCGCCGGCCTGCACCAGCGTGTCGCCGGACGGGATGATCACCTCCTCGCTGCGCAGGATGGCGGCCAGGACGCACTCCGGCGGGAGCTGGAGCGCGGCGACCGGCCTGCCGACCGCCCCGGAGCTGGGCGCGACGGTGAACTCGATCAGCGTGACGCTCCCCTCGCGCAGCCGCAGCAGCTGCACCACGGTGCCCAGGTTGATGTCCGCCTCCAGGCTGCGCGCGAGCATCTGCGTATCGTCCACCGGCACGTCCACGCCCATGCGGGGCGTGAACAGCCAGGCGTTCTTCGGGTTGTTGACGCGCGCGAACACCCGGCGCACGCGGAACTCGCGCTTGCACAGCAGCGCCACCACCAGGTTGTCCTCGTCGTCGCCGGTCACCGCCGCGACGGCGTCCGCGCTCTCGGCGCCGGCCTCGCGCAGCGCCGTCGGGTCGCAGCCGTCGCCCTCGACGACGTTCACGCCCAGCAGCATGCCGAACAGCTCCGCGGCCACCTGCTCGTCCTTCTCAAGCAGCGTGATCGTGTGGCGCTCCTGCTCGAGGAGGAACTGCGCCAGGTTGCGCCCAACTTTGCCGCCGCCGACGATGAGGATGTTCATAGATCTGCCGCGTTCCTTTGCAGGGAGGTCTTCCTCAACTTCCAACGCGCAAGCGCTGTTGCCGGGCGACGCGCGCCCCCTAGCGGATCATCGACTCCAGCAGGCTCGCCGCCGTCGCCAGCACCGCGACGTGCAGCACGTCGCCGTCCTCGAGCGGCACGCCGGGCGTCGGCAGGAAGGCGCGCCCGCGCCGGACGATCGCCACCGGCAAAATCTCTCCCGGCACCGCCAGGTCGCGCACGTAGCGCCCGACCAGCCGCCCGCTGATCGGCACCTCGGTGATCTCGACCTCGCCGCTGCCGAACTGCAGCGCCGAGTCAAACTCGCTGCTGGTGAGGATGCGCTTGATGGTGTTGACGGCCCAGCTGGTGGAGCTGATGGTGCGGATGCCCAGCTCGCGGTAGATCGCGTCGCGCTGCGGGTCGTAGATGCGGGCGATCACCTGCGGCACGCGGAACACGTCGCGCGCGACGCTGGCGGTGATGTAGTTGGAGTTGTCGCCGTTGGTGACCGCCGCGAGCGCGTCGGCCCGCGCGACCCCCGCCTCGCGCAGCACGTCGCGGTCGAACCCGACGCCGGTGACGGTGCGGCCGGCGAACTCGCGCCCGAGGCGCTTGAACGCGTCGGGGTTCTTGTCCACCACAACCACGTCGTGCCCCTCGGCGCTCATCACGCGCGCCAGCAGGGCTCCCACCCGCCCGCAGCCGACGACGATCAGGCGCATTGTTGCCTCCATCCTAAACAGGGCTTATGCGGTGGCTCTGCCCCCGCTCCCCCTCGGAGGGGAGGCGAAGCCTCCCGATCCCTCTTTCCGCCGCTCTGCGGCGACTGTGTCGCCGCAGAGCGGCGGGAAAAACGTCCGTGGAGGGCCAGCGGCCCTCGCTACCCCCTGCGGAGAAGGAGTCCGTGGCAGGCCAGCGGCCCTCGCTACCCCCTGCGGAGAAGGAGTCCGTGGCAGGCCAGCGGCCCTCGCTACCCCCTGCGGAGA
>CALJIC010000320.1 GCA_937974195.1 uncultured Roseiflexaceae bacterium
GATCGCCGCCGGCCTCCCGCACTGCGCCGGCAGCAACCGCCGGACCATCACCGTCCTGGCCGTCGAGCCGCTGCTGAACTGATCGGTTGAGACAGTGAGACTATCTGCCATGAACGCGGCGCCCGTCGATGCGGCGCGCGTGCTCGCCGTGGACGACCGGCTGCTCGAGGTCTACGGCCCGCGCACGCTCGAGCCGAGCGGCGACCCGCTCGACGAGCTGATCCAGACGATCCTCTCGCAGAACACCTCGGACGTCAACAGCGGCCGGGCGTACCAGTCGCTGCGCGCCCGCTTCCCGCGCTGGGAGGACGTGCTGCACGCGCCGACATCCGAGGTCTACGAGGCGATCAAGGCGGCCGGCCTCGGCCGCATCAAGGCGCCGCGCATCCAGCGCACGCTGTGGGCGGTGCTGGAGCGCCGCGGCGAGCTGAGCCTGGACTTCCTCAACGACCTGCCGCTGCCGGAGGCGCGGCGCTGGCTCACCGACCTGGAGGGGATCGGCCCGAAGACGGCCGCCTGCGTGCTGCTGTTCGCCCTCGGCAAGCCGGCGCTCCCGGTCGACACCCACGTCCACCGCGTCTCGCGCCGGCTCGGTCTGATCGGCCCGAAGGTCAGCGCCGAGGCGGCCCACGACCTGCTGGAGCCGGCGCTGCCGCCGGAGCGAGTCTACGCCTTCCACATCAACATGATCCGGCACGGCCGGCTGGTCTGCCGCGCCCAGCGCCCCGAGTGCTACGCCTGCCCGCTGAGCGACCTGTGCGCCTTCTACGCGGGCGCCGCGCCAGGGAGCTGACGAATGGAGCGTGTCGCGAGCCTGCACGCCAACCTGCTCTTCACCATCCTGCTCGTCTTCGGCGCGCTGGCGCTGTGGGGCCTGGCCGCGGGGCTGCTGGCGCGCCCGGCGGGGAGCCTGTACCTCAGCGCCCTGACGATCGGCTGGCTGCTGGTCGCGTCCGAGATCCTGCTCGGCGCGCTGCTGCTCGCCGGCGGCATGCGCCCGGCGCGCCTCGAGCTGCACGTGATCTACGCCGTCGTCGCCGCCGCGATCCCACCGGCGGCGCACCGCTACGCCCGCCGGCTCAGGGCGCGGGAGCAGATGCTGGTCTACGCGCTCGCCTGCGCCTTCCTGTGCGCCGTCGCGCTGCGCGGGCTGGAGACGGCGCGGTAGGGAAGGAGCTTCGCATGCCCCAGTACGGCTGGAGCGGCTGCCCGGCCGACGTGCGCGCGCAGGTCGCCGGCCTGATCGACGCCCTTCGCGATGGCCTGGGCGCGAACCTGGCCGGCGTGTACCTGCACGGCTCGCTGGCGATGGGCTGCTTCAACCCCGCGCACAGCGACCTGGACCTGCTGGTGGTCACGCACGAGCGCATGGCGCCCGGCGAGCGCCGGGCGGCGGCGGAGGCGCTGCTGCGCATCTCCGGCTCCCCGACGCCGGTCGAGATCAGCTTCATGAGCGCGGGCCAGCTGCGCCCCTGGCGGCACCCGGCGCCCTTCGACCTGCACTACAGCGAGGAGTGGCGCCAGAGAACCGCCGACGCGCTGGCGAGCGGCGCCTGGCGCGCCTGGGGCGACGAGGAGCCGCTCGACCCGGACCTCGCCGCGCACGTCACGGTGGCGCGGGCGCGCGGGGTGGCGCTGTACGGCCCGCCCCCGGAGGCGATCTTCCCGCCGGTGCCGCGCGCCGACTACCAGGACTCGATCGTGCGCGACATGGCGTGGGCCGCCGAACATATCGACGATGACCCGGCGTACCTGGTGCTCAACTTCTGCCGGGTGTGCGCCTTCCTGGCCGAGGGCTCCGTGCTCTCCAAGGACGAGGGCGGCGTGTGGGGCCTGCGGCACCTGCCCGAGAGGCACCGGCCGGTCATTCGCGCCGCGCTGGCCGACTACCGCGGCGAGGGGGCCGGCATGCCGGGCGTGGAGCGCGGCGAGCTGCGGCGCTTCGAGGACGAGATCGCGGCCCAGATCCGCGCCCAGGCGGGCTGAATATCCGCCCAAAGATGTAGAAACCCGCGCTTGACAGCGCGTAGCCGCCGTGCTATCCTGGCTCCGGCTGACCAGACTCAGACTCGATCACGACATCATTGGACCGAAGGAAAGGCGGTAGGCAAATGGCTATCAGCACGAAGCTCATCACAATCGAGAGCTTCCTTGTCAGCGGGATCACCATGGGTCCCGTTGGTTCGGTGGCTGGTGGCCGTACTGCGCCCATTTTCCGGAGGCTCAAGCGCTGAAGCGCGTAGCATAGTGAGCTGAAGGGCCGTGGGCGACAGATGGCAAAGCGCTCACGGCCCTTCACTTTGGTGAAGGCCGTGGGTCGCGAAGGCAGAAATCGACCCGCGGCCTTTTGCGTGCCCGTGGACGAGGCACACCTCTCGCTGTGACAGCGCGTGTCGCACTGGTGTGCTACAAGGAACGGACCGAGCAGTGGGTCGTCGCTGACGACAAGACCAGGAGAAAAGCCGTGGTGATCCTGAACCCCGACGGCTCGCTCGTGCGGGAGCCTGGTAGCTGGCGGTCGACAACGGTGGAGAAACAGATCTACTACACCGAGCTGCCGCGGCACTGCCTGGACGAGCAGAGCTCGCTGATGGAGCAGCTGATCGCGTACGCGTTCGACGTCATCGGCGCGCATCACATCGAGGTGCGCGTGGTGGAGCCGGAGTGATCGTTGCGCAGTCGCACGCTCCGGTGTGCAGCATTCCGACGTTCTAACAATCCGATGGACTCAGGCAGATTCTGTACGAAGAGGCAACGACCGTGACTATCGCGGAACCCGTGGAGCAGCTAAGCGCGCCGAGCGCGCCCGCCGATGGCGTGGCCGCGCTCGAGATCGAGGGCGCGCTCAAGTACTTCGGCAAAGAGTCGGACTCGAAGACGCCCTTCTGGCGCTGGGGCGCGAACAGGCCGGCGAAGATGACGGTGGCAGTGGACAACATCAGCCTCACGGTGCGGCGCGGCGAGATCTTCGGCCTGCTCGGCGCCAACGGCTCCGGCAAGTCGACGCTGATCCGGCTCATCTCGACGCTGCTCGTCCCGGACGGCGGGAGGATCCGGGTGTTCGGGTACGACGTGCAGCGCGAGGAGCGCACGGTGCGCCGCCTGATCAACCGCGTCAGCGTCGAGGCGTCGTTCTTCAAGAAGCTCTCGGCGCTCGAGAACCTGATGTACGCGGCGCGCCTGTACGACCTGCCGGCGCGGCAGGCCCGCGAGCAGGCGCGCTTCATCCTGCGCCGGCTCGGCCTCAGCGAGAAGCGGCTGTACGAGCCGCTCGAGAACATGTCGCGCGGGATGCAGCAGAAGGTGGCGATCGCCCGCGGCCTGCTGACCTCGCCGGTGCTGCTGCTGCTCGACGAGCCGACCACCGGGCTCGACCCGCGCTCGAAGCACGACGTCCAGCGCTTCGTGCTCGGGATGCGGCGCGAGCACGACACGACGGTCTTCCTCACCACCCACGACATGGACGAGGCGGACCGGCTGTGCGACCGGATCGCGATCATCGACGAGGGCCGCATCGTCGCGCTCGACACGCCGGCGAACCTGAAGCGGGCGATCGGCAGCCAGATCGGCAAGAACGGCTCGACCACCCTGGAGGATGTCTTCATGGCCTACACCGGCAAGAGTCTGGACGATGACTTCGAGCCATCGGAGGGCGTTGATGCCGACGACGAGTGAGAGGCGCAGAGCGGCGGACGAGGCGCGCGGGAGCGCTGAGGCCAGGCCCCGCGCCGGGCGCCTGCAGGGCATCGTGCTGCGGGCGCAGAGCGGCTTCTTCTGGGTGAAGACCGAGGCGGGCGTGCTGGAGTGCACGCTGCGCGGCCGGCTCAAGAAGGAGCGCCAGTCGACCGACATCGCGGTGATCGGCGACGTGGTGGAGGTGGCGCCGGTCTCGCCCGGCTACGGGGCGATCGAGGCCGTGCTGCCGCGCCGCACCAAGCTCGCCCGCCGCGCGCCCTTCACTAAGGGGGTCTGGAAGGAAGACGTGCTGGTGGCGAACGTCGAGCAGGTGCTGATCGTCTTCGCCTGCGCCAACCCGGAGTTCAAGCCCAGGATGCTCGATCGCTACCTGGTGCTGACCGAGTACAGCGAGCTGGACTCGGTGATCGTCGCCAATAAGGTGGACCTGGTTGGCGAGGAGAGCGCCCGGGAGATGTTCGCCGAGTACGAGCGCATCGGCTACCCGGTGTTCTACACCAGCACCAAGACCGGCCAGGGCATCGCGGCCCTGAAGGAGCGGCTGGCCGGGCGGATCAGCGTGGTGACCGGCAAGTCCGGCGTGGGCAAGAGCAGCCTGCTGAACGCTATTCAGCCCGGCCTCGCGCTGGCCGTCGCCGAGGTCAGCGAGGCGCACGGCAAGGGCCGCCACACCACGCGCGTCGCCGAGCTGATCGAGCTCGAGGGGCCGGAGGGCGGCTACCTGGCGGACACGCCGGGGATCCGCGAGCTCGGGCTGTGGCGCTTCCCGATGGACGAGCTGGACTGGTGCTTCCGCGAGTTCCGGCCGTTCCTCGGCGACTGCTACTTCGCCGGCTGCACCCACACCCACGAGCCCGACTGCGCGGTGCGGGAGGCGGTGGAGCGGGGCGAGATCTCCGAGGCGCGCTACGAGAGCTACACGCTGCTGCGCGAGGAGGAGTGAGCCGGGCCCTCGCCGAGCGCAGGGCGCTGTTTCCTGTGAAGAGCCGCGGGCTGTAGCCGGCCGCACGCGCCTACGGCCTGCTGAAAGGAGGCGCACATGACTGCCAGTATCTGTCGCACGCACGATCGGACGGCCGGACGCACTCGTGAGCGGATGATGTGAGCCGGGGCAGCTGCGCCGGGCGTGGTCGCCCCGCGGAGGAAGACAGCACCAATGCCACGCGTACAGATCAACCTGCGTGATATCGACGAGATCGAGGAGCTGGAGGAGCAGGAGGACTGGGAGGAGCAGATCGGCCTGCGCAGCGGCGACGAGCGGCGCGCGGCGCTGCTGGCCAGCCAGGAGCTCGCGGCGCGGCGGCGCAACGCCCGCGGCAGCGCGGAGAAGCTCGCGGCGCGGCGCAGCGACCGGCGCAAGAGCGTCCACCGCGGCGGGAGGCGGTAGGCGGCAGGGGCCGAGCGCGTTCGGCCCCCACGAGAACACCGAGTGGGAGGGAGTGACTGTGGAGCCTACAGGAGAAGTCCAGCGCCCGGAGATCGTGCCCGGCGAGCGCATCTTCCTCAGCCAGGTGCGGCGCGAGGACATACCGCTCTACGCGCGCTGGTTCAGCGACATCGAGCTGACGACCTACCTGGGGCTGCGGGGCTTCTCGTTCATGCCCGAGCACGAGCAGGAGTGGTACGACAGCGTCGTCCGCGACCGGAGCAGCCGCACGTTCGCGATCGTCGTGCGCGAGGGCCAGCGCCTGATCGGCAACGTCTCGCTGATGAACATCGACGAGGCGCGCGGCCTGGCGGAGCTGGGCATCGCGATCGGCGACAAGAGCGCCTGGGGCCAGGGCTACGGCTCGGAGGCGGTGCGCCTGATGGCTGACTACGGGCTGACGTTCATGGGGCTCCACACGATCTATCTCTGGCACGTGGCGTACAACCAGCGCGGCCACCGCGCCTACCTGAAGGCCGGCTTCAAGGTGGCCGGGCGCCTGCGCGGCGCCGATCTGTTCAACGGCCGGCGCTACGACCGCATTCTGATGGACATCACCCGCGAAGACCTGGGGCCGTCGCGCCTCGCCGGCCTGGTGGGCCAGATCGAACACCCGTAGCGGCATCGCGCGATGCCCCCGCCCGCGCCCAGACAAAACACATATTCGCCTGTAACAAAGAAGAAGAGATCAAAATGACTGCCACCATAACATCCCGCCTCTACGCCGGCGAGGCCGACCTCGCGCCGATCGTCGAGTTTGTGAACCTGTGCGAGGCCCACGACCGCACCCAGGAGGGTACGTCGATCGAGGAGCTCCGCAACGACCTCTCGCAGCCGGGGTTCGACCCGACGCGCGACGTGCGGCTGTGGTACGACGAGGCCGGCCGGCTGGTGGGCTACGGCGAGCTGTGGGCCCACGAGGAGACCGCCGACGGCGACGGGTTCCTGTGGTTCCAGGTGCACCCCGAGCTGCGCGGCGAGATCGAGCGCGACATGCTCGCCTGGGCCGACGCGCGCCTGCGCGAGCTCGGGCGCCGGATGCTGCGCGTGGCCGCCCGCGACGTCGAGGCCCAACGCGCGGCGCTGCTCGAGTCGCTCGGCTTCGAGCCGGTGCGCTACTTCCTGCGCATGGTCCGCCCGCTCGATGAGCCGATCCCCGAGCCGGTCTTCCCGGCCGGCTACACGCTCAGAGACGGCGACCACGACCCGCAGGCGTGGGCCGATCTGTACAACGAGTCGTTCGTGGACCACTTCAACTTCCACGCGCGCGAGGCGGAGCACGTGCGCCACTGGCAGAGCGAGCCGGATTACCGGCCCGATCTGAACCTGGTGGCGGTCGCGCCGGACGGGACGCTGGCGGCCTTCGCCTGGTGCAGCATCAACGTGCAGGAGAACGAGCGCCTCGGCCGGCGGGACGGCTGGATCGGGCTGCTCGGCACGCGCCGCGGCCACCGCAGGATCGGCCTGGGGCGGGCCATGCTGCTGTCCGGGATGCAGCGCCTCAGGGCGGCCGGGATGGAGCGCGCCGCGCTCGGCGTGGACGCGGCCAGCCCGACCGGCGCGACCAAGCTGTACGAGTCGGTCGGCTTCAGAACCGAGCACAGCCGCACGCTGTACAGTCGTGATGTGACATAACGCAATCGCTGATCGGCGCGGCCGGAGGGGTTTGGGGAGGCTTCGCCTCCCCGGTATCCCCTCTTCCCGCAGCTCTGTGGCGACACAGTCGCCGCAGAGCTGCGGAACAAAGCGCGCGTGGCCGCAGGCCTTCCAAGGCGGCTTTCTGCCGGGAGGCCCGGCGGGCCGCGGGCGCGCAGGCACTGAGGCAGCCCGCAGCAGCGGGTGGTCCGGAGGGCCGCGGGCACTGACGCAGACCATAGTGCGGGAGGTCTGGAGGGCCGCGGGCGCGCAGGCACTGAGGCAGCCCGCAGCAGCGGGTGGTCCGGAGGG
>CALJIC010000321.1 GCA_937974195.1 uncultured Roseiflexaceae bacterium
GCTCTGCGGCTGCGAAGCAGCCGCAGAGCCACGGAAAGCTCCCAAATCACCAACAGCACTGGGTGTGTTGCTCGAGCAACACACCCAGTCGATTCAGAGCCGATCGGCTCCGGCTACGGCTCGACGATCACCGTGCCGACCATGCCGCTCGAGCCGTCCGGCGCGCCGTGCAGCTCGCAGTAGTAGACGAACGTCCCCGGCGTATCGAACGTGATGCTGCGCGACTCGCCCGCGCCGTATAGCCCGGTGTTGAACGACCCGTCCACCGCCGTCGCCGAGTGCTGCCGCTGGCCCTCGTTCGTCCACGTGACAGCGGTGCCGGCCTTGACGCGGATCTCCCGCGGGCCGAACTCGAAGTCGCGCATGGCGACGGTGATCGCCTGTGGCGGCGCTGGCGCGGCGGGCGCCTCTGTCGGCGCGGGCGTTGGCTCAGGCGCCGGCGGTGGCGGGGCAGCTCCGCTGTGGCCGTGGTCCTCGGCCGCTTGCGCCACCACCGTCACCACACCGGCCATCGCCTGGCCGCCCGGGCCGCCGTGGAAGTCGCAGTAGTAGGGGTAGGTGCCCGGCGCGCTGAACGTCTGCTGGAAGGTCGCGCCGTTGTCCATCCGCCCGCTGTCGAACGACCCGTCGTCCGCCGTGACCGTGTGCGGCCGCTGGCCCTCCTGCGTCCACACCACCGTCGCGCCGACCGGCACCGTGATCTCCTTCGGCGTGAAGGTGTTGTCGCCGATCGACACCGTGATCTCGCCTGCGGGCGCCGGGGCAGCCGGGGCGGGCGCTGGAGCAGCCGGAGCGGGAGCGGCCACCGGCGCGGCCGGGGCAGGCGCTGGAGCAGCCGGGGCCGGAGCGGCCACCGGTGCGGGGAGCGGCGCCGCGGCGTCCGACCTGTCGACGACGATCACCGCGCCGGCCATGCCCTCGCCGCCCTTGCCGCCGTGGAAGTCGCAGTAGTAGGGGTAGGTGCCCGGCGTGTTGAACGTCTGCTGGAAGGTCGCGCCGTTGTCCATCCGCCCGCTGTCGAACGACCCGTCGTCCGCCGTGACCGTGTGCGGCCGCTGGCCCTCGTTCGTCCACACCACCGTCGCGCCAACCGGCACCGTGATCTTGTTCGGCGAGAAGGTGTTGTCGCCGATCGACACGGTGATCGGCTCGGGCGCGCCCCCCGGCGCGGGAGCGGGCGCCGGCGCGGGGATGTCCGGCGTCTCGGCCGGCGGCGGCCCGAGGATCACGCCGGCCATCAGCTGGGCGTGCTGGTAGGCGGTGAGCACGCCGCCCTCGCCGGGCACCGGCCCCACCTGCTCGTCCAGGTTCAGGTCCACGCCCTGGATGGTCTGCTGGGCGAGCGCGAGCACCTCCAGCACGTCCCGCTGGGTGTCCGCCAGGCTCGGGGCGGCGGCGATGCGCTCGACCAGCTGGTTCAGCTGCTCAATACGGCTGCGCGTGTTCTCGCCGGCGATCTGCACGTGCCCGGAGTGCACCTTGATCCCGTCCGTCGCGTCCTCGGCCTCGGCGGCCAGCCGGGCGTGGTCGATCATGCCCTTGATGTAGCCGTCCTGCTCGCCGTTCGGCAGTAGCCCGAAGCCGTCGCCGGGGTTCTGGACCCTGCCATCGCCGTTCAGGTCGCGCGCGCCCGAGCCCTGGATGATGTTGGCGATGTGCTCGGCGTGCACCTTCACCAGCGGCAGGTCGCCCGCGTCGTAGGCGTCCTTGAGGAACTGGGCGTGGCGCAGCAGCTCGTCGGTCTCCTGGCGCAGCCCGAGCGCGAAGCCGATCTCCCCCGGCGTCACCGCGATGCTGACCAGCACGTGCCGCACGTGCACCAGCGCCTTCTCGGGCAGCGCTCCGGCGGCGACGATCGTCCCCTCCTCGAGCGCCGCGTTGCCGTTCGGCGACATCGTTATGTAGACTTTATCGAACGACCCGAGCAGGTTCGCCTGGTCGGGCGAGACGTAGGCGAGCGTGAGCGCGCCGCCGACGTTGCTGAGCGTGCCGAGCGGCAGGCTGCCCTCCCCACCGGCCAGCCACGCGGCGTACTGCGCGTCGGCGGCCGGCGGCAGCCCTTCGACCGAAACGACGACCGCGTCGTTGCGGAGAATCTGGTCGCGCCAGGCGAGCGTGCCGCCCGATGCGGCCAGCGGCGCCGGGGTGGGGGGCGGGGCCGCGGTGGGCTCGGCGCCCACAGTCGGCTCGACATCCACGACCGACTCGAAGGTCGGCGTCGGGGGCAGCGGCGCGGCGAGCGCCTCGGTGGGCGCCGCGGTCGGCGCCGCGGCGGACTGGTTGCCACAGGCGCCGAGCAGCAGCGCCGCCAGCGCCAGCACCAGTGCAAGGAATGTTCGGGTGTTCAAGAGTGCTTTCCTTTCTGGTTGAAGTGCCATCTGACCGCTCTACCTCTCTTTCATCTCGTGAACGTCCCAATCACACGGCTCTCGCCGGCACCCCGCTCAGCGAGCAGCCAGCGAGCCCGCTGGAGCCAGCGCATGAGCAGGCCTACGGCAGCGAACAGCCCTAGGTGCAAGCAAAGGAGCAGCACGCTCGCGCCCAGTGCGCCCGGCTCAGCTGCCCCGCCCTACTGCACCGGCACCAGGCCGAGGCCGGCCATGAACTGGGCGTGCTCGTAGGCCACGATGCCGCCGCCCTCGCCCGCCACCGGCGCGATCTCGCCGTCGCCGTTGGCATCAGCGCCGCGCTGCACCTGCTGCGCGAGCGTCACGAGCAGGGCCGCGTCCTCCGCCGCCGCGCCCGCATCCGTCGCCTGGGTCAGCCGCAGGGCCACATCGCGCGCCTCGCCGGCCCAGCCGAGCATGTTCTCGGTCGAGATCGTGACGTGCCCGGCGTGCACCTTGATCGCCTGGGTGGCGTCCGGCGCCTGCGCCGCCGAGTCGGCCGCCTCGGCCACCGCCGCGATGTAGCCAGCCTGCTCGCCGTTCGGCAGCAGCCCGAAGCCGTCGCCGGGGTTCTGCGAGCGCCCGTCGCCGTTCAGGTCGCCGAAGCGCGCGTCGCGCGAGCCGACGACCAGGTTGTAGACGTGCTCGGCGTGGCGGCGCACCCCCTCCAGATCACCGGCCGCCTGCGAGGCGGCCACCAGCCGCGCGTGGCGCAGCATCTCGTCGGTCTGGGTGCGCAGGCCGACCGCGTAGCCCTGGCGCACCGGCAGGCCCGGGCCGTCGGCCAGCAGGCGCACCAGGTGCGTGAAGGCCACCGGCGGCAGGCGCCCCTCGAGCACGATCGGCCCGCTCGGGCGAGCTGGCACGCTCCCGGCCGGCTCGCGGGACACGACGATGCCGCTGTACTGGCCGGCGAGGTTCGCGCCGTCCGGGGCGGTGAAGGCCAGCCTCGCGCGCCCGCCCTCCACCGCCAGTGGCCCGAGCGACAGCGCGCTGCCGTCGTCCGCGGTCAGGAACGCCACCAGCGCCTCGCCGCTCGGCGGCGCTTCTGGCAGGGCCACGTCCACCAGCACCTGGTCGCTGCGCGCCCGGTCGTCGCGGAAGGCCGCGGTGCCCGCCGGCTGCCCGAGCGGCTCGGCCGGCAGCGGGTGCGAGGTCGGCTGCGGCGTCGGCTCGACGGCCGGCGGCACGACCGCCACCAGCGGCGGCGCCTGGTCGGCCGGGACGACGCGCACGACGCCGGCCATATCGATGCCGCCCGCGGACCCGTGCAGCGTGCAGAAGTACGGGAACTCGCCGACCGTATCGAAGGTGTGCCTGAACTGCTCGCCCGATCCGAGCAGGTCCGAGTCGAAGCTGCTGCCGTCGTCGGCCGTCGCCGTGTGCGGCGCGGCGTCCTGGTTGACCCACACCACCGTGGCGCCGACCGGCACCACCACTTCGCGCGGGTTGAAGCCGAAGTTCGCCATCGGCACCACCAGCTCGTTCTCGCCGGCGGCCGGCTGCGGCACCTGGGCGATGTCGCCGGACGGGCCCAGATACCAGGTGGCGTACAGCCAGGCGCCGAGCGCCGTCGCGGCCATGTACAGGCCGTACGCGGTGCGCATGAACAGCTTGTAGTTCCTGAAGCGCAGCGCCCGCGGCACCAGCCCGTTGCCGCGCAGCATCACGAAGGTGCCGAACACGAAGGCCACCAGGCCGCCCAGCCCGTGGGCCACCGCCACGGAGTAGTACGGCTCAGCGATCCGCTGTGGCAGGCCCGGCGCGGCGGCGCGCAGGAACGAGCCGATCATCACCACCAGCACCAGCACGATGTTGAGCGTCACCGCCGACGTCTGCACCCAGCGGTGGGCTTCGTAGCGCTTGCGCACCGCTAGAACAACGCCGATAGTGAGCAGCAGCGCGACCAAGCCGCTGAGGACCAGCGTGATGTCCGCCACCAGCGGGGCGGAGGTTCCGAGAAAGCCGTTGCCCATGGGTTTCGTCTCGCTTCTTGGTGCAGCGTTCCCGTCGTTGGAAAGCGGCCTAGGCGGTCGCCAGCGCGCGCAGCTCGGCGAGCAGCCCGTCCGCCGGCATCGTCTTGAGCAGGTAGCCGACCGCGCCGCCCGCGAGCGCCTGGGCGCGCAGCTCGGGCGCCTCCTCCGCAGTGAGCACCACGATGCGCGCGTCCGGCGCGATCGCCCGCAGCTCTGGGAGCAGGTCGAGCCCGCGGCCGTCGGGCAGCCACAGGTCGATCAGCACGAAGTCCGGCCGCAGCTCGCCGGCCAGCGCCAGGCACGCCGCGCCGTCGGCAGCGGCGCCGATCTCCTCCCACAGCCCGAACCAGCGCAGGATGCGAACGAGCGTGGCGCGCACCCGCTCATCGTCATCGACCACCAGCGCGGTCCTGTGGCGCGGGGCTGGCTCGGTACCGGTCATCTTGGCCTCTGGTGCTGCCGCCGCTCCCCGTGCGGGGAGGTGTGGAGGGCCACGCGCCCTCCGAGTTCCTCTGTTTCTCGCCGCTCTGCGGCGGAAGAAGGGGTTCCGGGGAGGATTTCTCCCGGCCCCACCACCGGGTCTCGAGCGGAGCCCCAGCGCGTAAGCCCGATCCGTAGCAGGCGTGACACCGCGCTCCCGCCCGGAAACATGCGGAAGCGCCACGGTGGCGAGCGTACCACCGTGGCGCTTCTGAGGCGAGGGGTCTTTGGCTAGAGCAGGGCTAAGGAAACTACGTAGATCAGCCCGCCGACGGCAGGTCGTCGGTGTCCACCAGGCCAAGCCGCGCTGCGTAGAGCGCCGCCTGGGTGCGGCTGGTCATGCCGAGCTTGCTGAGCAGGTTGCTCACGTGGACGCTGACGGTCTTCTCGCTGATCACGAGGTCGTCGGCGATCTGGCGGTTGGTGAGGCCGCGGGCCACGCGCGCGAGCACCTCCTGCTCGCGGGGCGTGAGGCGCACCGACGCCGGCTCGGGGCGCGCGGTGGCCTGGATGAGGTGGCGCGTCGCCTCCGGGTGGAGGTACGGCTGGCCCGAGTGGACCGTGCGGATGGCGCGCGCCAGTTCGGAGACGTCCACATCCTTCAGCAGGTAGCCGTCGGCGCCGGCCTGCACCGCGCCGAGCACCAGCTCGGCGTCCGAGAAGGTCGTCAGCGCGAGGACGCGGGTCGTCGGATAGTCGCGCTTGATCGCCGCTGTGGCCTGGACGCCGTCCATCGTCGGCATCACCAGGTCCATCAGCACCAGGTCGGGCCGCTGCGACGCGACGAGCTGCAGCGCCTCGGCGCCGTCGCCGGCCTCGCCCACCAGCACCATCCCCGGTGTGATCCGCATGATCGCCCGCAGCCCCTGCCGCACGATCGCGTGGTCGTCCACGATCAGCACCCGGATCGGCTGCGTCCCGTGCGCGCTCGTCACTGTGTCACCCCGTTTGTGTCCGGCCACTCCACACTGATACGCGTGCCCTCGCCGCTGGCCGAGCGCACCTGCAGGCGCGCGCCGATCGTCGCCGCCCGCTCGCGCATCGACACCAGGCCCAGGCGCTCGGGCCCGACCGCCGCCACATCGAAGCCGTGCCCGTCGTCGGCGATCTCCAGGCGCGAGGTGCCCCCGAGCTTCAGCTCGACGCGCACGTGGCGCGCGTGCGCGTGCCGCGCGACGTTCGCCAGCGCCTCCTGCGCGATGCGGAACAGCGCCTGCTCGACCGGCGCCGGCAGCTCCCCGCCGCCCTCGATCGCCACCGAGACGGCGATGCCGGTGCGCCGCTCGAAGGTCGCCGCGTGCTCCCGCAGCGCGCTCGCCAGGTCCTGCTCGCCCAGGGCAGCCGGGCGCAGCTCGAACAGCAGCGCGCGCATCTCGGCCAGCGCCCCGCGCGTCAGGTCGCGGATCTGCGCCAGCGCGGACGTCGCCTCGCTGCGGTCCACCTCCCACAGCTCCGGCAGCACCTGCGCCAGCAGGCTCATGCTGAACAGCGACTGCGTCACCGAGTCGTGCAGCTCGCGCGCCAGCCGCCGGCGCTCCTCGAGCACCGCGACCTGCCGGCGCTGCTCGGCGACCTGCACCTCGCGCTGGCGGCTCGCGATCGCCGCGGCCATGAGCGCCGCAGCGGCGCGGTAGGGCTCGAGCTCGGCCTCCGGCCAGTCGTACACCTCGGGGTAGCTGAGCACGACCAGCCCGTTGCGGAAGCTGCCGACCATCAGCGGGATGAAGGCCAGCGCCGGCCGCCCGTCCCGCCGCTGGATGGCGCGCAGGTTCTCGGAGGCGCGCGGGTCGCTGTGCACATCCGACATCGTGATCATCTCGCCGGCGTCCAGCCACTCGTCCAGCGGGTCGCGGCGGTACGGGTAGCGGCGGGTCGCCAGGCTGCTCCCGGTCGCGGCCGACCAGAAGCCGCGGACGATCGTCTCCGCCCGCTGGCCGGACTCGTCCAGCTCGTACACCAGCACCGTGCAGACGTAGGGGCCCCGCGCGGCGACCTCCTCGAGGTAGGCGGCCACAACCGCCTCGACGCTCATCGCGGTGCTCATGCGGCGGCTGGTGTCGTACAGGAGCTGGGTGACCTCGAGCGCGCGGCGGGTGCGCGAGTACAGCCGGACGTTGCTCATCGCCACCGCCAGCTGGTCCGCCACGACCGCGACGTCGGCGGCGTCCTCCTCGGAGATCGGGTCGGTCGACTCGATGTTCAGCAGGCCGAGCAGCTCGTCATCGGCCACGATCGGGACGACCAGCTCGGCGCGGATCTCCCCCTGCAGCCGCGCGATGTAGCGGCCGTCGTTGGCCACGTCGTTGACGAGCAGCGGGCGGCGCGTGCGGGCCGCCACGCCCAGCAGCCCTTCGTGGATGCTCTGGCGGTAGTCCGAGGGGATGGAGTGGCTGTAGGCCCCGGCCTGCGCCAGCAGCACCAGCTGCTCCGGGTCGTCGGGGTCCACGATGCCCGCGGCGACGTAGGCGTAGCCGAGCTGCTCGCAGATCGCGTCGGTGGCGGTCTGGAACACCACCTGCAGGCTGAGGCTGCCGGTGATCAGGCGCCCGATGCGCCCGGTGACGGCGATGCGGCTGGCGCGGCGGCGCTCGGCCTCGAACAGCCGCGCGTTCTCGATCGCCACGCCGAGCTGCTCGGCCAGCAGCACCAGGCCCTCCACATCCTCGGCCGCGATCGGGCGCTCGGACTCGACGTTCAGCACGCCCACGAGCGCCTCGCCGCCGACGATCGGCACCGCCACCTCGGCGCGCACGTGCGGCAGGCCGGGCACCGGGATGTAGCGCGGGTCGCTGGCGACGTCGTCGATCAGCACCGGCCGCCGCTCGCGGGCCGCCGCGCCGATGATCCCGTCCTCGATGCTCTGGCGGTACTCGCCCACCCCGAGGTACACGCCGCCGCGCGCCCGCAGCACCAGCGTCTGCGGGTCCTCCGGGTCGGCGAGCAGGAGCGCGATGTGGGTGTAGCCGAGGCGCTCGTGGATCGCCGCCACGACCGTCCGCAGCAGGTCGTCGAGGCTCAGGCGGCTGTTGATCAGCCGGCTGATCTGCAGCACCGCCGCGCGCCGCTCGGACCGGCGCCGCTCAGCCTGGAGACGCCGGTACGGCGCGAGCAGGCGCCTGCGCGGCGCCCGTGCGCTCTTGGGCTGGCTCTCTGTGCTCACGCAACCACTCCTCTGCGCGAGCATTGTAGCGCATCTTGCGCTGGATAGTGCCGCCATCTTCGCCAGCGGCGCCCTGCGCTAGTAGGTCACGCGCACGGGGGTGCCGACCGGCGCCCAGGCGTAGAGCCACTTGGCGGCATCGAGCGGGAGGTTGACGCAGCCGTGCGACGGGCGGCGCCCGGTGCCGAACAGGTTGTGCCAGTAGGTGCCGTGCAGCGCCACGTCGCCGTTGAAATACATCACGTGCGGTACGTTGGGCACCCGCCAGTACTCGCCGTTCGTGACGCCGTCCATGGTCTGGATCGGGAGCTTGGCGTAGATCCGGTAGCTGCCGGTCGGCGTCTCCATGCCGTCGCGCCCGGTGGCCACCGGGGCGTCGAACACCAGCTTGCCGTCCTCGTAGGCGTACAGCCACTGGTCGGTGAGGTTGACCAGGATGCTCTTGCCGCTGGCCGTGGTCGAGCGGGCCGCGGCGCGCGGGGCCGGGGTTGGCTCCGCCGCGGGCGGCTGCTGTGCGGGCTGGCTGCCCGGCGCCTGCTGGGTGGCCGGAGCAGCGCCGCTGGCCGGCTGCGGCGCCCCGAGCGGCGCCACGTTGGGGGCGGGCGGGAGCGCCGGGCCGAGGCTCTCGAAGCCGGGGTTGGGCACCGGGGCCGTGTCGAGGCCGCGCATCAGCGCCAGCGCCCGCCCCAGGTCCGCCACCTGGATCTCGTCCGGCGTGCCGGCCATGGATGGGTCGCGCTCGAGCCGCGCGCGCTCGAAGTACTGCACCTTGCGCTGCCCGCGCGGCGTCAGCTCCCACAGCGGCTCGCTGATCGGGCGCCCGAAGAACTCGACGCCGCCGGCGGCGTTCCAGAAGCTGAGGAAGGGCTCGCGCAGGCTGTGGCCGGTCTCTTCGAACACCAGCTCGCCGGCCACCGGCCGGCGCGGCGGCATGGGCGGGAAGACGCGCGACAGCTCCTGCACGTACTCGGCCGCCACGTTCCCGGTGCGCACCGCCGCGGCGCCGCTCGAAGGGTCGACCACCAGCTCCAGCCGGCCGCGCTCGAAGTACTGCGCGGCCCCGCCGCCCTCGAGCGGCAGCGGCTGCGTCACCGGCGCGCCGAGCAGCCGGGCGCCGTCGTGCGCCTGCCAGAAGCTCAGGAAGCCGTGCTCGTCGGTGAGCGTGTGCCCGGTGATCGGGAAGAACGCCCCGGCCGTCTGGGCGCGGGCCGCCGGGGCGGAGAGCAGGATCAGCGCGGCGACCACGAGCGCGCCGGCGACGCGGGCGGGCCCTACCAGCATAACGAGCCTCCTAGATTCATGGCTTCCTGACGCGCAGCATACCCTCTCCCGATTATAACGCGCTAGCGTGTGGTGTCAAGACCGCTGTTATCGATATGCGCCGCGTTTTTCGCCCTGGGAAGAGAGATGGCTTCGCCCGAGCGTTGACACGAGCCATGCACTGAGCGCGCCCGTGACGGTGGCGCGGCAGCGGCACCGCTTCGCCGCTATGGTACAATCTCACCCCGTGGTAGTGCGCCCGACGTGGTGCGCGCTCTGCTCTGTGAGGAGTACCCCTGCGATGCCAACGCTTCTGACGGTTGAGAAGCTCAAGCGCCGCATCATTGACTTCTCAGGCCCAGGCGACGATCCGCGCCGCCACCCCAGCATCTACGCCGCCGCGATCCGCGACACACGCCCGATCACCGATGTGTATGTCTGCCCCGCCCCCGGCCCCGCCGCCGAGAACGCCATGGCGCCGCCCCCATCGCCCGACGACCCCGGCTGGCGCCCGCTGCGCCCCGGCGAGCCCTGGGGCGGCGACCCGAACAACCCGGACAAGCCCGAGGAGCGCATCCCGTGGGGCATGCCCGTCGACGGCGGGCACAACCACTGGCTGCGCGCCAGGCTGCGCGTCCCCGAGGAGTGGCGCGGCCGCACGGTCCTGCTGCACATGGCCTGGGAGGGCCGCGGCCAGGCCAGCGTCGAGTCGATCCTCTACATCAACGGCACCGCCGTCGCGGGGATCGACGAGCCGCACCCGGCCGTCGTGCTGCCGGAGTGGACCCACACCGGCGAGCACGAGGTGCTCATCCGCGCCTACGCGCCCTACCGCCGGCCGTTCGGCGGCCTCAGCCTCCAGCTGCGCGACGACGCGATCTTCCAGCTGGCGATGCTGATGTACGCCGCGCTCGGCGCCGCCGAGACGATGCGCGACAGCGACGTGACGCGGCACGCGCTGATCGAGCGCCTCAACCGCGCCTACAACATGCTCGATCTGTCCGAGGGCTGGGGCTCCGAGCTCTTCGCGCGCAGCGCTGCCCAGGCGCTCGAGTTCCTGCGCGCCGAGCTCACGGCCGGGCTCCAGGCCGGCACCCGCCCCATCGTGCTCGCGACCGGCCACGCCCACATGGATGTGGCCTGGCTCTGGCCGCTGTGGCGCACCCGCCAGAAGGTCGCCCACACCGTGGCCACCGCGCTGCACCTCATGGAGCGCTACCCCGAGTACCACTTCAGCATGAGCCAGCCGCAGACCTACGCCTTCCTGAAGCAGGACGACCCGGATCTGTACGCGCGGCTCAAGCAGCGCGTCGCCGAGGGCCGCTTCGAGCCGGTGGGCATGATGTGGGTCGAGCCGGACTGCAACGTGCCGAGCGGCGAGTCGCTCGCCCGCCAGCTGGTGCACGGCGCGCGCTTCTTCGCCGAGGAGTTCGGCGAGCGCAACCACATCGTCTGGCTGCCGGACGTCTTCGGCTACAGCGCCGCGCTGCCCCAGCTCATGCGCCTGGCTGGTATCAGCTGCTTCATGACCACGAAGATCAGCTGGAACCAGTTCAACCGCATGCCCTACGACACCTTCCGCTGGCGCGGCATCGACGGCACCGAGGTGCTGGCGCACTTCGTCACCGCCACCGACCAGCCGGTCAAGCCCAACCCGACCGAGGCGCAGTTCTACACCTACAACGGCAGCATGCTGCCGGGCGAGGTCTACGGCCTCTGGAACCACTACCGCCAGAAGGCGGTCAGCGACGAGGTGCTGTACATCTACGGCTTCGGCGACGGCGGCGGCGGCCCGATCGAGGAGATGCTCGAGCTGGCGCGCGCGATGGGCGGCCTGCCGGACTTCCCGGAGGTGCGGCCGGGGCGCGTCGACGGCTTCTTCGAGCGCCTCTACCAGCGCGCCTGGGAGCACCCCCAGACACCGACGTGGGTCGGCGAGCTGTACCTGGAGTTCCACCGCGGCACCTACACCAGCCAGGCGCGCACCAAGCAGAACAACCGCCGCGCCGAGCTGCTCATGCGCGAGGCCGAGTGGCTCAACGCCTGGGCCGTGGCGCTCGGCGGCGCGAGCAAGCAGGGCGACCTGGACGCGGCCTGGAAGATCATCCTGCTCAACCAGTTCCACGACATCCTGCCCGGCTCGAGCGTGCCGCTGGTCTACGAGGAGAGCAACCGCCAGTTCGCCGAGGTCCGCCGCATCGGCGAGGGCGTGCGCGACGCCGCGGCCGGGTTCGTGCTCGAGAAGCAGGCATCCGGCGCGGGCCAGGCCGGCGCGGCCTCCGGCTACGTGGTGCTCAACTCGCTGCCCTGGGAGCGCAGCGAGACGGTCGCCATCCCCTTCACCGGCGACCAGCCGCCATCCCTGCCCGGCGAGACCCAGGTCGTCGAGACGCTCGACGGCGCGCGGGAGGTGCTGGTCGAGGCCAGCGCCCCCTCCTACGGCTACGCCCCGCTCGTCCAGTCCAGCGCGCGCGGCGCGGCGTTCAACGTGCAGCGGTCGCTGATCGAGTCGGACGAGCTGCGCCTGGAGTTCGACGGCAACGCCGAGATCGCCCGGCTCTACGATAAGCGCCACGACCGCGAGGTGGTGCTGCCCGGCCGGACGATTAACCAGCTGGTGCTCTACGAGGACCGGCCGCTGAACTGGGACGCCTGGGACATCGACGCGTTCTACGAGGAGAAGCCGACCCCGCTGCACGAGATCGCCGGCTGGGAGGTCGTCGAGGAGGGGCCGCTGCGGGCCGCCGTGCTGATCACCCGCCGCGCCGGCCGGAGCACCATCCGCCAGAAGATCTGCCTGTGGCGCAACAGCCGGCGGATCGACTTCGTGACCGAGGTGGACTGGCAGGAGCGGCAGCGGCTGCTGCGCGCGCTGTTCCCGCTGAACATCAACGCCACCCGCGCGACGTGCGAGATCCAGTTCGGCGCCGTCGAGCGCCCGACCCACCGCAACACCAGCTGGGACTGGGCGCGCTTCGAGGTCTGCGCCCACCGCTGGGTCGACCTGAGCGAGGGCGGCTACGGCGTGGCGCTGCTGAACGACAGCAAGTACGGCCACAGCCTCCACAACACGACGCTCGGCCTGTCGCTGCTCAAGTCGGCGATCCACCCCGACCCGCAGGCCGACCGGGGGATGCACCGCTTCACCTACAGCCTGCTGCCGCACGCCGGCGACTGGCGCGAGGGCCAGGTGGTGCGCCGCGCCTACGAGCTCAACGCGCCGCTGCGCGCCGTGACGACGAGCGCGGGCGTCGCGGGCCCGGCGTCATTCCTCGAGGTCGACGCCGACAACGTCGTCGTGGAGACGATCAAGACGGCCGACGACGGCGACGGGCTGGTCGTGCGCATGTACGAGGCGCACAACCAGCGCGGCGCGGTGCGGCTCACGTTCGCCCGCGAGGTCGCGCGCGCGGTCGAGACCGACCTGCTCGAGCGCGAGATCGCCGAGGCCGAGGTCAGCGGGCGCACCGTCACCGTCCAGGTACGCCCGTTCGAGATCAAGACCCTGAAGCTCCGCTTGGCCTAGTAGGAGGTGAGGACCTGCAGCCCTGGCGGGCTGCTTTCCGCCGGGGAGATGCGGGGAGGCGCAGCCTCCCCGCATCCCACCGCCGTGTTCGTCTCGAACGATACGGCTTACGCGGCCGTGCCGCCCGCCTTCCCTACGGGGAAGTGGAGCCTCGCCGCCCCGTAGGGCGAGCCACCGCGCCAGCCGTATCACCGTAAGTCCGCACAGCAGGCATTTTCAACCCCATCGCATCGGAGAACCACAACATGGACAAGGTCCGCATCGGAATCATCGGCTGTGGCGGCATGGCTCGCTACCACGGGCGCATGTTCACGAAGTTCGTCCCAGACGCCGAGATCGTCGCCCTCAGCGAGCCGAACGAGGCCAACCTGGCGCGCTTCATCAAGGAGGTCTTCACCGACCCGCAGGACGAGCCGGCCACCTTCAGCGACTACCGCCGCATGCTCGAGGAGGTCGAGCTGGACGGCGTGGTGATCGTCAGCCCGCACAACCAGCACTACCAGCAGGCCGTCGACGCGATCGACCACGGCTGCCACGTGCTGGTCGAGAAGCCGATGGTCATCAACACCGAGGACGCGCTGGCGCTCATCCGCCACGCCGAGAAGAACAGCAAGGTCGTCTCGGTGGCCTTCCCCGGCCCGTTCAGCCAGGAGTTCCAGTACATCCGGCGCCTCGTCGAGAGCGGCGAGCTGGGCGAGATCTCGCTGGTCAGCGGCCACTGCTGCCAGCAGTGGATCCAGAACGTCGCCGGCACCTGGCGCACCGACCCGGTCCAGTCCGGCGGGGGCAACCTGTACGACAGCGGCGCGCACATGTTCAACGCCATGCTGTACCTCAGCGGCCTCGCCGTGACCGACGTGTTCGCCTACGTCAACAACAAGGACCAGCAGGTGGACATCGAGGCGGCGGTCACGCTGCGCTTCAGCAACGGCGCGCTCGGCACCGCCACGGTCAGCGGCGACTCGACCTACTTCGAGCAGGGGATCTACCTGCAGGGCACCAAGGGGACGATCAAGACCAGCATCTACGGCGGCTCGCTCGACTACTGGAGCGGCGGCAGCAAGGTGAAGTACCCGTGCGTGCCCGAGACGCCGCTGCTCCAGCAGAACTTCGTGGACTGCATCCTCGGCCGCGCCGAGACGCCCAGCCCGGCGCTGCTCGGCCTGCGCCAGGCGCGCCTGATGGACGCGATCTACGAGTCGGCCCGCACCGGCCGCCCGGTCAGCGTCGTCGCCGACTGAGCGGGGTCACACGTACGCGGCCGCGCCTTCCCAACAGGGAGGTGTGGAGGCCGCCGGCCCGCCAGAGCCGCCCCTCCAGGGAGGTGTGGAGGGCCGCAGGCCCGTCAGAGCCGCCCCTCCAGGGAGGTGTGGAGGGCCGCAGGCCCGCCAGAGCCGCCCCTGCAGGGAGGTGTGGAGGGCCGCAGGCCCTCCGAGATCCTTTTTCCCTCGCGGCTCTGCGGCGACACAGTCGCTGCAGAGCCGCAGAAGAAGTGGAGGCTTCGCCCTCTTAATCCCCTATACAGACGATCGGGCGTGATTGCGTGTGGCGGCGAAGCTCTCACACGCAACCACGCCCTTTGGAGAGACAGCATGTACATCGGCATCCTCACCGCACCGCTTCGGAGCAAGCCGCTGTCCGAGATCATCCCCTGGGCGGCCTCGATCGGCGTGAAGGCGCTCGAGGTCGACGTGTCGCCCGGCTCGGCCTTCGACGCGACCGCCGTCGACGACGCGACCGTCCAGCAGACGCTGGAGCTGCTCCGCCAGCACGATGTGCGCATCTCGAGCCTGGCGGCCTACGGGCTGCTCACCGGCGTGCCCGAGCAGCGCGCCGCGCAGGCCCGCGCGACCCTCGAGGCGGCGATCCCGCTCGCCGCCCGCATGGGCGTCGACGTGGTCTGCACGCTCGCCGGCTTCCCGGCCCAGGGCAAGAACCGCCTGCAGACGATCCGCGAGGACCTCCCGGGCGCGCTCGGCCCCGTGCTCGACCTCGCCGGACAGCACGGCATCCGGATCGCGCTCGAGAACTGGTTCGCCACCAACATCCAGCACCTCGAGCACTGGCAGGCCGTGTTCGAGGCGCTGCCCCACGCCAACCTGGGGCTCAACTTCGACCCCTCGCACCTCGACTGGCAGGGCATCGACTACATCGGCGCCGTGCGCGAGTTCAAGGACCGCATCTTCCACGTCCACGCCAAGGACGTCTCGGTCGACCACGCGCGCCTCGCCCGCGTCGGGTACGGCGGCGATGGCTGGTGGCGCTACACGCTGCCGGGGTACGGCCGCCTGCGCTGGGGCGAGTTCATCTCGGCGCTCCGGCTGAACGGCTACGACGGCGTGCTCTCGGTGGAGCACGAGGACGCGGCCTTCCCGCCCGAGGAGGGGTTCGCCAAGTCCGCGCGCTTCCTGCAGGCGCTGGTGTGACGCGCGGGCGCTGCTTGTAGATCACTTCTAGGGGTGGTGCGGCCGGCCCGGCCGCCCTCGCGGGGCAGATTCTGGGAGACTGTGCCTCCCCAGATCCCTCCAGGGAGCGCCGGGCCGCCGCATCACGCTGTCGCGGACCTATGCGCCTGTACTGGGAGATCGCGGTGCGCTCGTTCCGGCGCGCCACCGCCTACCGCACCTCCTACCTCGCCGGCCTGATCACCAACGCCTTCTTCGGAGCGGTGATCTCGTTCGTGTACCTGGCGCTCTTCCAGGCCGGCCAGCAGGTCGCCGGGTTCGACGTCCGCGACGCGGTGAGCTACGTGTGGGTCACCCAGTCGCTGATCTCGGTCGGCGGCGCCTGGATCAGCTGGGAGATGGCCGAGACCATCCGCAGCGGCGATGTGATCACCGACATGGCTCGGCCGTGGAGCTTCTACGGCTACTGGCTGAGCCGCAGCCTCGGCGAGCGCTGCTTCAACCTGCTGCTGCGCGGCTCGCTCACCTATCTGATCGGCGTCCTCTACTTCAACACCCACATCCCCAGCGCGGCGCAGCTGCTCGCCTTCCTCGCCACGATCTCCATCGGCGTGCTGGTGTCGGTCGCGTTCAGCTTCACGCTCAACCTGCTCGCGTTCTGGCTGCTGGACTACACCGGAGTCGCGGTCATCGCCAACATCGTGCTCGGCCTGTTCTCCGGCTTCCTGCTGCCGCTGGCGTTCCTCCCCCCGCCGCTGCGCCTCGTGGCCGACCTGCTGCCCTTCCGCGCCATCACCAGCGTGCCCGCCCAGACGTTCCTCGGCAAGATCGCCGGCCAGGAGCTGCTGTGGGCGCTGGCGCTCCAGGCGTTCTGGGCGCTCGTGATGACCGGCATCGCGCTCGTGGTGCTGCGCCTCGCGGTGCGGAAGGTGGTGATCCAGGGGGGCTAGTGAGAACCAAGAACCGAGAACCGAGAGGTGAGAACCGAGAACCGAGAGGCGAGAACCAAGGACCGAGAGGCGAGAACCAAGGACCGAGAGGCGAGAACCGAGAACCGAGAGGCGAGAACC
>CALJIC010000322.1 GCA_937974195.1 uncultured Roseiflexaceae bacterium
GGGGTGAGCGGGTGAGCGGGCGACCAAAGGGGAAGTGATGAAGATACGGGTGCATACGGAGCTCGAGGTCTATCGAAAAGCGTTCGATGCGGCCATGCGAATCTTTGAGCTGACGAAGGACTTTCCGAAAGAGGAGACGTTTGCACTCACGTCCTCACACCCTCTGGAGGGGTTCGGGGAGGCGTAGCCTCCCCGGTGTCCCTCTCTCCGCCGCTCTGCGGCGAAAAAGAGCCCGTGGAGGGCCTGTGGCCCTCCACACCTCCCCGGAGGGCTTCCGGAGCACATGCGCAACCGCAGGGACATCTTCATCCTGGTGGGGCTGTTCGTCGCCCTGATCCTGTTCGTGGCGTTCGGCCCGGCGCGGCAGGCCCCCGTCGAGTCCAACCGGCCGACCACGCACTCGAGCGGGGAGGGCGGCGCGCTCGCGCTGTACGAGTGGCTGCGGGCGCTCGGCTACGACGCGCGGCGCCTGGAGTACCGGCCGTTCGAGCTGAGCGACGACGATCACGCGCTGGTGATGCTCAGCCCGAGCGAGCCGGTGAGCCGCGAGGACGCCCGCGCCGCGCTCGCGTGGGTGGAGCGCGGCGGCACCCTGATCCTCGCCGACGACACGTCGTCCTTCGGGGCGCCCAACGCGCTGCTGGACGAGCTCGACGTGGGCCTGGAGGTGTACAGCACGACGATGACGATCGAGCGGGCGGCGCCGCTCCAGCCCGCGCTCAACCAGCCGCCCGTCGGCGCGGCGCAGGTTGAGGCGGTGCGCTACCTGGCCCCGCGCCGCACCGACTACGCGCCGCTGCTCGGCACCGACGACGCGCTGCTGGTGATCGGCATCCGCCACGGGAGCGGGTATGTCTTTCTGAGCTCCACCTCGCGCCCGTTCCGCAACGCCGGGCTGGCCGACGCGGAGAACGCCGCGCTGGTGCTCAATATGTTCCGGCGGGTGCCGCCCGGCGGGCGCATCCAGTTCGACGAGGTCCACCACGGCTACGTCACCCCGCCCGACACGACGTCGGCGGCGCTCAGCGGGCCGTGGGGCTGGGCCGCGCTCTACGCGACGCTGACGGTCGCGCTGTACCTGGGGCTCACCGGGCGGCGCTTCGGGCGGCCGGTGCCGCTCGCTGAGGAGACCGCGCGCCGCAGCAGCGCCGAGTACGTCGAGAGCATGGCCGACCTGTTCCAGCGCGGGGGGAAGCGCGCCTACATCGGGCGCCACTACCACGCCGCGTTCAAGCGCCGGCTCGCCAGGCCGCTCGGCGTGAACCCGCAGCTCGACGACGAGGAGTTCGTGCGGGCGATCGCGCGCGTCCGTCCGGTCGACGAGGGCCGGCTGCGGGAGCTGCTGGCCCGGCTCGGCGGCGGCAGGCTGGACGAGGCCGGGCTGGTGCGCGCGGTGGAGGAGGCGGATAGGTTCCTCGCCTCGCAGGCGCGGCACGTCTAGCTCTGTGTATCTCATAGCCAGGATGCCCGATAGCGTATGGCCGACCGTCTTCAACCGATCCTGAGCCTGCTCGACTCCGGGCTGAGCCTGTACCGGCGCAACTTCGTGCCGTTCGCGCTGATCGCCGCCGCGTCGATCGTTCCGATCGCCATCGCCGCCGGCGCCCTGGTGGCGGCGGCGCCCTGGCTCGACGAGCTCCAGGTCACGCTGCTGGTGCTCGGCGCGGTGCTGCTGCTGCTCCCGCTGCTGCTCTACCTCGTCGGCGCGCTGTCGCGGGCGGCGGCGCTGGCCGCGGCGGGGGAGCGCGTCCGGCTGCGCGAGGCGCTGGCGATCGGGCCGGGGCGGCTGGCCGGCATGGGCTGCTTCAGCGTCATCTACATGATCCTGATGCAGTTCGTCTCCTCGGTGCTGAGCATCGTCTGCATCTGCCCGCTGTGGCTGTTCGGCGCTGCGGCATCCGGCCTCTTCGCGGTGATCGGACCCGACTCGGCGGTCGGCCTGGGGGTGCTGACTCTGTTCGGGGTGATGTTCGGCACCGTGTACCTGCTTGCCCTGATCGTCGGCGGGGCCAGCTACAGCAGCATGGTGTACGCGCTCCAGCCGTGGGTGCAGGAGCGGCTGCCCTTCGGCCAGGCGCTGGAGCGGAGCCTGGCGCTGATCGGCTACCGCTTCTGGCGAAACGTCGCCGCCTGGGCCCTGAGCGCGCTGCTGCTGGCCGCCGGCGGCCTGACCGTCACGCTGGCGATCGGAGTGCTGGTGCCGCTGCCGATGACGCTCGCGCTCGGCTCCGACTCGCCGCTGGCCCAGGCCATCTCGCTCAGCGCGTGGCTGCTGGGGATGATCGTCGTGCTGCCGCCGCTGCCGATCTGGATGGCGCTGCTCTACCGCTCGAACGCCGAGGCGCGCGCCGGGGGCGACCTGGAGGCCAGGGTCCAGGCCTGGGCGCGCGAGGCCGCCGGGAGCTAGATACTGAGAAAGAAGGGCCGATGCTTACACAAGATATCGCGCAGACGATCCGGTCTGAGGCCGCCAAGGTGCTGGTCGGGCAGGAGGAGCCCTTCACGCACCTGCTGATCGCCCTGCTCAGCGGCGGCCACGTGCTGCTCGAGGGCGTGCCGGGGACGGCCAAGACGCTGATGGCCAAGACCCTCGCGGCGCTCACCGGCACCGAGTTCAAGCGCATCCAGTTCACGCCCGACCTCATGCCCTCCGACGTGGTGGGCACGCAGGTATTCGAGCTCGGCAGCGGGCAGTTCCGGCTGCGGCGCGGCCCGATCTTCACCAACCTGCTGCTCGGCGACGAGATCAACCGCGCGCCGGCCAAGACCCAGAGCGCGCTGCTCGAGGCCATGGAGGAGCACCAGGTGACGATCGAGGGCGAGCGGCTGGAGCTGCCGGAGCCGTTCTTCGTGATGGCGACGCAGAACCCCGTCGAGTACGAGGGCACCTACCCGCTGCCCGAGGCGCAGCTCGACCGCTTCCTGTTCAAGGTGGTGGTGGACTACCCGCCCCAGGAGGCCGAGATCGAGGTGCTGCGGCGCTACCACCGCGGCTTCGACGCCCACCACCTCGAGCGCGCCGGGCTGGCCCACGCGATCACGCCCGACATCATCGCCCGCTGCCGGGCCGAGATCGCCGGCGTCGAGGTGGACGAGGGGATCTTCACCTACATCACCGCCATCGCGCAGGCCAGCCGCACGAGCCTCGACCTGCTGCTGGGCGGAAGCCCGCGCGCCTCGGTCGGCCTGCTGCTCGCCGCCAAGACCTGGGCGGCCATGCAGGGCCGGGCGTACGTCGTGCCCGACGACGTCAAGTTCCTGGTGCGCCCGGTCTACCGGCACCGCATCATCCTCCGGCCCGAGGCCGAGATCGAGGGGCTGACGGCCGACACGGCGATCGGCCGCATCCTGGCGAAGGTCGAGGTGCCGCGCTGACTGTTCGTGACGGGGTGACTCGGTGAGGGGGTGACGGGGTGAC
>CALJIC010000323.1 GCA_937974195.1 uncultured Roseiflexaceae bacterium
CTGCGGCGAAGTGCGGGCCGGGGAGGCGAAGCTTCCTCAAGCTCCCCCAGCGGCTCGGCCCGACCGGCCTGATAGGAGCACAGCTCCCGCGAAGCCAGAGCCACATCCGCCCGCGCCTGGGGAGAAAGTGTGCTATAGTGACGAGCACAGATCCTCCGGGTATCCTTACCCTCCGCTTCCCGAGCAGTTTGCTCGCTCGCATCGCCTGGCGCCTGATACGGATCGCGCGGCTGGCGAATGTCCTCCATCCCGCACCGCGTCCCCCTGCGGCGATACGCCGCTGGCGTCCGCACGTCTCCGCGGCGCGCGGTAGAGGCTGGCAGCACAGCCTGTACCCGAGCACAGCCCCACGAGGGAGCACGCTATGAACTATCTGGTCTGGTACGACGAGAGCCCGAAGAAGAGCGCGGCCGAGAAGATCCAGGATGCGATCGCGGCCTACGTCGCGCGCTTCGCGACGGCGCCAACCCTGGTGCTGGTCAACAGCGCCGACCACGCCGATGTCGGCGGGGTGGTGATCCGCAGCGAGCGCACGGTGCAGCCGAACAACTTCTGGGTCGGGACGCACGGCGATGAGTGACACACACAGCTCGATGCGCACGATCCGGCTGTCGGTCTACAACGAGCCGGTGTGGGGCTCCCGCGTGTCTCGGGTCGCGACCATCGGTCTGGCCGATGACGGCACCTACTCAGTGGACAGGGTGCCGGTCCAGACGGTGCGCACAGTCGGCCTGTTCAGCGTGCTGACATGTGCGGATGAGGCGGCGCACGTGGTGCTGACGGCCTACCTGCGCCTCGTTCACTCCGAGCAGCATACGACACAAGGAGCGCTGTAGTGCGCCACTATGACCAGCGCCGCAAGCGCTATGGGCCAGCTGCCCAGGCGCAGACGGTCTTCCGCGTCGGGGACCAGGTCTCGATCGTAAGGGCTCCGCTGTCCTACGGCTACAACGGGCGCGCCGGCGTCGTTGTGGCGGTCGACGGACAGCACATCCACGTGCAGGTTGAGGACCCGCCCGGCGATATGGCGTGCACGGTGTTCTACGCGGAGGAGCTGGCGCACGCGGGCGACGCAGCGGCGGATGACGCGGGGGGCCAGCCATGAACGACGCCTACGTCTGGGTCGAGGATCAGACGCTGCATGTCGGCGATCGCGTGCGCATCCGGCGGGACCGCTGGCCGCCGCTCGGGCTGGGAGACCCGGTTGGGACGGTGGTGCAGCTGATCAGCGTGCCCCACGACTGCTGCCTGGTGCGCATCGATGGCGACCCGGAGGCCAGCCGCGTGTGGTTCTTCTACCACTCGGAGATCCTGCCCGAAGACCTGGGGGGCGCCGAGCGCTAGGGCGCACCGTGCTGGCCCCGCGCCGGGTGCTGAAGGAACACGATGTCCAACACGACCCTGACCATCTCCGACCCCGACGGCGGGAGCTGGACCGTTGAGCTCGGCCCTGAGCTCTACGCGCTGCTGGTGGCCGCGTCGCAGCGCAGCGCCGCCCCGATGCGCGACGGAGAGATGCGCGTCCGGCCCCAGGACCGCTCCACGCCCGCGACGGTCGCAGCCGCGGAGCTCGAGCGATCGCTGCTGCAGCGCATGGGCGATGGCGAGGGGACGGGCATCGCCGAGCTGGCCGGCGACGCGCTGCGGCTCCTGGCGGCCGTGCGGGTACACGCGTCGGCCGACACCGCGCTCGCGGCGGAGATCAAGCGCGTCCTCACGCGCGCCAGTGACGCAGGGCTGGACTGGTCGAGCGCGGAGCAGCCCGCTCCCCCAACGTTTCGCTGGCACGTCCGCGGCGTCATCAACTACAGCCTGACGCGCGAGGCGCCTGACGAGACCGCGGCGGTCGACACGACGGTCGCCGCGCCCGACTGGCACGCCGCCGAGACCGCCGCGGTCGCAAAGGTGCGGGCGGCGCTTGGGCTGGCCGACGACGTGCCCTTCGCCTACGAGTGGGCGGCCGGGCCAGACGTCACGCCGCTCAGCACCTCCTGACCCTCCTGGGAGATGCCCGGCCAGGCGCTTACGCGAGCAGCTCGAGCTCCCGATCGCGGCAGATGCGCTGCAGCTCCTCGTCCTGCGTCCGCACCGGCAGCCGGGCCCGCACCATCTGCCCGATCACGGCCGCGAGGTGCGGCGCGTAACTCTTCCGTGTCGGGCTGTTGCGCCCAACGAGCTGAACGCAGAACCGCCCGTCGTCGAGGCGCTCGATATCGAAGTACGCGTCGGGCATCCCATCAGTCATCTCGCTCATCGCTACCTCCATCACGCACTGGGGAGACGCGGTCGCCGGGTTCGTCTCACGCAGCCGCGCGCTTCCCCAACCGCCCTGCGCAAAGACGTCAGGCTGCGGCGCTGTAGACGATATCCAGCTCCGGCCGCTCCGGGAACTCAGGGAAGCGCGCTCGAATCGTCGCCCACCGCCATCCATCGCGCGCGGGGCTTCCGCTGCAGCCCGGATAGGGGCACAGCTTCAGCGCCGGCGGGCGCGGGTGGGCGGTAGTTCCGGCAAACTGGACGAGGCGGTACGTGCCGGTGAGGTATGCCCGCTGGCAGCGGGCGCACCACGACCAAGGCAGGGAGAGGCCATCGGTCGAAAGCTGGGTGTGCTCTGTCAATGCAAACTCTTTTCATCAGTCGCGAGACCCGTCGCTGGCGGGCTTCGGTGCAGCGGAGTGAGGCGCAGGTCACCGACGCTTGGGTGGGTCTGGCGTGAGCCAGCGCAGCTGGCAGGGAAGTGGAGCGAGCAAACTGCTCGGGGAGTTGGGGCCAATGTGCCCAGGAGCGCTATCCGATAGTTGATACTATAGCACGTATTGTGGCCGCGTGCGGGCCGGTGGCACATCACTCTGGTGAAGTTGCGCCCCGGCTCCCTCCCCAGAATTCCCCGAAACGGCGCGTGACCGCCCGGCACGTGCAGCCGGCCTGTGCTATACTGGGCACACGGTCCTCACGAGCCTCCCTCGCGCCCGCCGTGCACCGCCCTCCGGCCGAGTGCGACACCTGGCGCCACACGAGCCCCTCGTGCTGATCTGGGCTCACGCCTGCAACCAATCGCACACGCCTGCCGATGTACGGCACGCGCAGTGAGCATATCGCCGGCGCCTCGATCAGCGGGGGCGGCAGCCCCGCGACAAATGCGGCGCGGAACAGAGAGGACACGCCAATGGCAACGCTCGGAATGCACGGGCCGGACAGTCTCAGCCTGACTCTGCGGGGGCCGGCAGAAGAAATCGTGCTGGCGACCGTGCGCCGCTGGCCCTACTGGAGCCAGGCCATCGTCGAGCGCGACCCGTCGGACGCCGCGCGCTGTCTGGCCGTGACGCTGATCACACAGCGCCTCTACGAGCCGACCCTGCGGGCCATCCTGCAGCGGGGCTTCGGCCTCACCTTCGGCGCCGAGGGCGGCGACTGCGAGGTCGTTCCGCCGGCTGAGCCCAAGCCGCGGCGCGGCCGGCGGGCCTGATCGCTCGGTCGACGCCGCCCGCCGGCGAGCGCGCTCCGCAGGCGCTGAGCCCTGCACCCGGGCTGCTTGTGCTTCATTCATTCATGCAGGCGCTGAGCCCTGCACCCGGCTTGTTCGTGCAGGCGCTCCGCCCTGCACCCAAGGTTGTTCATGCAGGCGCTCCGCCCTGCACCACCCGCGCCAGGGCCTGCGGCCCTGGACCCGCAAGGGAACGCGTACGCCGCTCGTTTGCCCGTTGTCATGCCCACCTCCACCGATGCCCGTGCCCCAAGCGCAGGCTGATGCGCTGCAATGCCCAGTTGTGGTTGTGATGAGCGGTTGGTGG
>CALJIC010000324.1 GCA_937974195.1 uncultured Roseiflexaceae bacterium
GCGCTACGCCCTGCTGCTGGACGACGTCGAGCGGCTGGCCGCCGGGCTAGCCTTCACCCTCGCCAGCCCGGCCTCCGAGAGCGCGGCGCCGGCCACGGACGCGGCCCGCCGCCCGAGCCCCGCTGAGGAGTACTACGCGCTCTTCGCCGAGCGGCTCGACTCGTTCGAGCGCGCGGTGCGGCGCATCTACGCCCGGCCGCGCGAGCAGCTCCGGCGCGTCGTCGGCGACGAGCCGCTCGGCGGCCCGGCCGCCCCCGATGCCGCGGCGCTCGCCCACGCCGCGCGCGGGGACCTCCAGCCTGCGCCGGCGGGCGCTGCGCCCGAGCTCCAGCGCGCCATCAGCGCGGCGGGCGGGCTGCTCCCCACCAGCCTGCCCGCCGCCCGCGGCGTGCCGACCGCGGACTTCTACGAGCACCGGCTGCTCAAGCGCCTGCTCACCGTGCTCATCGGCCGCGCGCGGCGCATCGGCGGGGCAGCCGCGAGCCTCGCCGCCCGCCTCGAGCGCAGCGAGTACGCGCAGGCCCGCCTCGAGCGCGCGCGGCGCATCGCCGAGGGGTGCGACGCCGCCATCCGCCGGCTGCGCGAGCTGCGCGCCGCCCCGCTGCTCGCTGAGGTCGAGGAGCTCGGCGCCTTCCGCGGCCCCACGCCGCTCCTCCAGCGCGACCCGGCCTACCGCGAGGTCTACCGCACCTGGCTCGCGCTCCACCGCGCGCCGTTCATCACCCTCACGAGCCCGCTGTTCGATATCCCGGTGGCCGACCTGCCGCACCTCTACGAGGCCTGGTGCGCCCTCACCGTCGCGAGCGCCATGCTCGCGCTCGGCAGCCTGCAGGAGCAGCGCCTCGTCACCAGCAGCTCGCCCGCCGACTCCCCGGCGGACGACCTCGATCTCACGGTCGCCCTCGCCGAGGACCTGCCGCTGCTGCGCGTGGCGCGCGGCGACACGACTCTGACGCTGCGCTACCAGCCGCGCTACCGGCCACTGGCCAGAGAGCGCTCGGCCAGCGGCCCCCGGTCGCCCCTTGGGTCGCTGGATCGGCACACGCGCGTCCCCGACCTGGCGATTGAGGTCGAGCGTCCGGGGACGCCGCTGCGGGTGTTCGTGCTGGATGCCAAGTATCGGCTGGAGGCGGACGGAGGGGTGCCGCAGGACGCCCTCGCCGAGGCGTACGCCTACCTGGGGGCGATTGGGGCTGCGGGGGAGCGCAGGACGCTTGGCGCCGCGCTGCTCTACCCTGGCCGCGGCGCCCCTGAGCGCTACCCAAGCGGCGTCGGGGCCATCCCGCTGCTCCCCGGAGAGACAGACCATCTGGCAGCCGAGCTCTGCGCGTGGCTCGACGCCGCCACGTGACACGGGCTACGTAGTGCGGTGCTGCGGCATCTGCCGCGCGGAAGTGTGGAGGGCCGCTCGCCCTCCACGAGCTTTTTCCAGCTGCTCTGCGGCGGAACGTTACCCGAACCGGCCGGTGATATAGCGCTCCGTACGATCGTCGCGCGGGGAGAGGAAGATCTGGTTGGAGGGGCCGAACTCGATCAGCTTGCCCTGCAGCATAAACGCCGCGACGTCCGCGATGCGCATGGCCTGCTGGATGCTGTGTGGCACGACGACGATCGTGTAGCGCTCGCGCAGCGTCACCACCAGCTCCTCGATGCGCGCCGTCGTGATCGGGTCCAGCGCGGCCGTCGGCGTGTCCAGCAGCAGCACCTCCGGGTCCAGCGCCAGCGCGCGGGCGATGCCCAGGCGCTGCTGCTGCCCGCCCGAGAGCGCCAGCGCCGACGAGTCGAGCCGGTCCTTGACCTCGTCCCACAGCGTCGCGTCGCGCAGCGCCCGCTCGACCGTCTCATCGAGGACGCGCCGGTCGCGCACCCCGTTCAGGCGCAGGCCGTACACGACGTTCTCGTAGATCGACATCGGCAGCGGGATCGGCTGCGTGAAGACCATCGGCGCGCGGCGCCGCAGCGCCGCCACATCCACCTGCGGGTCGAAGACGCTCCGGCCGTCGATGCACACGTCGCCGGTGTGGCGCTCGTTCGGCTCCAGCTCGGCCATGCGGTTGATGGAGCGCAGCAGCCCGCTCTTGCCCCCTCCGGCCGGCCCGAAGACCACCAGAACCTGGTTGGCGGGCACGGCCAGCGACACATCGTCGAGCACCTGCGCGTCGCTGTAGAAGAGCGAGTAGTTCTTGAACTCGATCTTGTTCGTCACAGCGGCTCCTCAGCGGCGCGTCCGCTGGCGCGTCAGCCGGTGCAGCAGAGCGTTCGCGCCGACGTTGATCAGCAGGATGGTCAGGATCAGCACGGCGCCCGTCGCGTAGGCGTTCGGCAGCGAGATGCCCTCCACGGCGAGGATGTAGAAGTGCACGGCCATCGTGCGGGTCGGCGCCAGCAGCGACGTCGGCAGGTTGAGCGCCGTGCCCGCGGTGAAGATCACCACGGCGGTCTCGCTCACCGCGCGGCCGAACGCCAGGATGATGCCGGTCACGATGCCCGGCAGCGCGCTCGGCAGCACCGCCGTCGTCACCATCTGCCAGCGCGTCGCGCCCAAGCTGTAGCTCACATCGCGGTAGCCGCGCGGCACAGTCCGGATCGACTCCTCAGCGACGCGGATGATCGTCGGCAGCACCATCAGCGCCAGCGTCAGGCTGCCCGCCAGCACCGACCACCCCAGCCCGAGGTAGGTCACAAAGAAGATAAACCCGAACAGCCCGAAGATGATCGACGGCACGCCGGCCAGCGACTCGGTGCCGAAGCGCACGGCGCGCGTCAGCCTGCTCTCGACGGTGTACTCCGTCAGGTAGATCGCCGTCCCGACCCCCAGCGGCGCCGCGATCAGGAGCGCGAGCACCCCGACCACAACCGTGCCGACGATCGTCGAGAAGATCCCGCCCGCGCGGCCCATGTCCTGCGGCGAGCCGACGAGGAACTCCCAGCTCACGCTCGGGAGCCCGCGCCCGAGGATGACGCCGATGATCAGCACCAGCACAGCAATGGTGACGATGGCCGCCACCCAGATACACCCGAACGCCACGCGCTGGACGGCGTAGTCGCCGCGCGCCGTCTGCTGACTGTAGGCCATCACTCCCTCACGACGTAGTGCGGCGGCTGAAGGCGCGCTGGCGCACGAGCATGGTCGCCACAGCGTTCAGCAGCATAATCATGCAGAAGAGAACGACGCCGGTCGCGAAGAGAGCCTCGCGGTGCGCGCCGCTGGCGTAGGCCAGCTCGAGCGCGATGTTGCTGGTGAGCGTGGTGGCCGACTCCAGCGGCGAGAGCGGCAGGGTCAGGGCGTTGCCGACCATCATGATCACCGCCATCGTCTCGCCGAGCGCGCGGCCCATCCCCAGGATCACCCCAGCGACGATCCCCGAGCGCGCCGTCGGCAGGAGGACGCCGCTGATCATCTGCCAGTGGGTGGCGCCGAGGGCGTAGGCGCCGTCGCGTATCGAGGCCGGCACCGCGCGCAGCGCATCCTCGGAGACCGCGATCACGCTCGGCAGGATCATCACGCCGAGCACGATCGCGCCGGTGAGGATGCTCAGCCCCGGCCCGCCGAGCGTCGACCGCACCAGCGGGGCGAGCAGCGTCAGGCCGATGAACCCGTAGATCACCGACGGGATGCCGGCGAGCAGCTGGATGGTCGGCCGGAGGATGGCGGAGAGCCATGCCGGCGCGAGCTCCACCTGAAACACCGCGACGGCGATGCCGAGCGGGACGCCGATCACCAGCGCGCCGGCGGTCAGCCAGATCGAGCCGATGATCATCGGCAGAATGCCGAACTGCGGCGGGTCAGCCGTGGGCGCCCAGACCGTGCCGCCCAGGAAGTCGCCCAGGCCGACGCGCACGATCAGCCCGGCGCCGGACTGGAAGATGAAGAATGCGATCAGCCCGAGCGTGACCAGCACGCCGAGCGCCATCAGCAGCAGAACCCAGCGGATGACACGCTCTCTCACGGCGCCGCCTCCCCCGGGACAAGCCCGCTGCGCATGAGTTCCGCCTGGCCGGCCGGGCTGTTGATATACTCGAGGAACGCCGTCGCGGGCGGGCTGAGCTCGTGATCCCGGTGCCACACGATCAGAAACGGCCGCATGATGCGGTACGAGCCGCTCTGGACCTCCGCGATTGTTGGGGTGACGCCGTCGATCGCCACCGGGCGGACGGTATCGTCCACGACGCCGAGCGAGATGTACCCGATCGCATCCGGGTTATCGGCGACGATCTGGCGAATCGCGCCGTTGGAGCCCTGGCGCAGGGCGCTGCTCGTGATCTGCGTGCCCTGCATGACCAGCTCCTCGAACGCGCTGTGGGTGCCGGAGCCGGCCTCGCGGCTCACGAGGACGACCGGCCGGGCGGGGCCGCCGAGCTCGGCCCACGAGGTGATCGAGCCGGCGAACAGCGCGCGCACCTGCTCGGTGGTGAGGCCCGTCACTGGGTTCGTCGGGTGGACGATGATCGCCAGCGCGTCGCGCGCCATAACCATCTGAGCGAGCTGGTCGGCCTCTTCGGCGGTGAGCAGGCGCGAGGACATGCCCAGCTCCGACACGCCGTCGAGCGCGGCGCGGATCCCGGCGCTGGAGCCGAGGCCCTGGACGTCGATCGCCACGCCCGGGTGCTCGGCCTGGTAGTGCTCGGCCAGGAGCTCGACAAAGGGGGACATGGAGGTCGAACCAGTGATCGTCAGCCGCGTCGTGGACGCCGAGGTGCAGCTGGCCAGCAGGAGCAGGCAGCACGCTGCCACCCAGCACACGGCCGCCGCGCGGCGAGGGCGGGTGAAAAGAGTGGGACGAAAACGCAGCACAAGTTGAGACCTTTATGTGTTATAGAGATGATGAAACCCTTTCGACTCATTATAGCATGGGTACTGGTCTATTACGTGACAGAAATTACAAGTGACTCCGCCTCGTATCCGCCGGTGAGATTTAGGGAGGTGGAGCCTGCTCTTTCAGCAGCTCTGCAGCGACTGCGTCGCCGCAGAGCTGCAAAAAAGTCCGTGGAGGGCCTGCGGCCCTCCACACCTCCCTGCTGAAAGCTCGCCTGGCCCGCCACATTTCCCGGTGGAAAGCGGCCTTGGCGGCGTCTGCAGCCCTTCACACTTCCCACGGAAAGCCGCTCTGACGCGTCAGCGGCTCTCCTCACCTCCTTGCTGAAAGCCCGCCTGGTGGACCTGCGGCCTTTCACGCCTCCGGGGCGAACCGCTCTGGCGTGCCTCCCAGACAGATTCTCCGCCGAGAGGTGCGACAGAGGATGCTTCGCCTGGCTCGCGGCCACTCTGTGCGCCGTTTCACAAGCCTTGGGGTTGCTGAGATGCACGTAAAGGCACGAAATCCCGCCTTGCGCGGCTCTTGTTCATATAGCAGCAGAACCACACCGTTAACCACAGATTCCCTCTTGCAAAGCGAAGAAGCGCATGATAGACTTGAATGAAGGTTTGGCTCCCGCGTGGTGCTCCTACTTGGCATGCCCGCCGCAGCAACGCCAGTCAGCCCATCGTCCGCCCAAACCGTGTTCAATTTTCCGGTCGTCACTCGGATTCAGGGAATCCAAAGGAGCAGGCGTGCGATGAGCTACGCTGACAAGACGCTGACGTGCCGCGAATGTGGCACGGAGTTCGTGTTCACCGCTGGCGAGCAGGAGTTCTACGCTCAGAAGGGGTTCATCAACGAGCCGTCGCGCTGCCCGACGTGCCGCGCGGCGCGCAAGCAGGCCGCCGGCCGCAGCGGCAGCGGCAGCGGCTACAGCGGCGGCTACAACAGCGGCTACGGCAGCGACCGCGGCTACAGCAGCGCGCCACGCACGCCCAGCCGCTCCTTTGGCGAGCGCGAGATGCACACCGTCACCTGCGCCGCCTGCGGCAGGGAGGCGCAGGTGCCGTTTCTCCCGCGCGGCAACAAGCCGGTCTACTGCGACGACTGCTTCCAGAAGCAGCGCCGCGCGACGAACCGCTACTAGAAGGAACGCGTACAGCGAAACGG
>CALJIC010000325.1 GCA_937974195.1 uncultured Roseiflexaceae bacterium
CCCTGCGCGCCGGCGCGCCCGACGGCTTCGGCGTCGCGGTGATCGCCGGCACCGGCTCGACGATCGCCGGCCGCAACCGCGCCGGGCGCAGCTTCCGCACCTTCGGGCTCGGCGCGCTGTGGGGCGAGTTCCAGGGGGCGAGCGGGCTGGCGTTCGAGGCCTTCCGCGCGATGGGCCGGCACTACTTCGGCAGCGGCCCGGCCACGGCGCTCGAGGGGCGCATTCTGGAGGCGTACGGCGCAGAGAGCGTCCCGGCGCTGGCGGAGATGATCTCGCGCGGCCAGGCGCCCTGGCCCGACGGGTCGCTGGCGCCGCTGGTGATCGCGGCGGCCGATGGCGGCGACGACGTGGCGATCGATATCGTCCGCCGCGCGGGCGCGGAGCTCGGGATGAACGCGCTGGCTGTGGCGCGCCAGCTCGACCTGGCCGACGAGCCCTTCGCGCTGGTCATGGCCGGCGGCATCTTCACCTCGCGCTGCTCGCAGCTGATCGAGGCGCTCGTCGAGCCGGTGCGCGCCTACGCGCCGCGCGTCGCGCCGGTGCTCCTGGAGGCGCCGCCGGCGGTCGGGAGCGTGCTGCTTGCGATGGACGCCGACGGCGCGCCGACGCCGCCCGCCGTGCACGAGCGGCTCATCCGCGAGGCCGCGGCGCTGCTCACGGTGAGCTGATGCCCGCCTTCGCCCGCTTCCGCCGGCGGCGCCCGGCCGCCATCCCGCCTATCGCGGTGCTTCTGGCCGCTCTGGTCCTGTTGGGGTGCGCCGCGCCCCCGGCCGTCCCGGAGCCCGTGGAGACGCCCACGGTCACCCCGGAGCCCGTTCAGACGCCCCGACGGAGCGTCGCCACCCCGGAGCCGGTGCAGACGCCCACGGCCGCCCCGGAGCCTGTGGAGACGCCCACGGTCGCCCCGGCCCCTGCAGCTCCGGAACCCGCGCCGCTCACGCTCTGGGCCGTCGCGCCGAACAGCGAGGAGCGCCGGGCACGCCTGCGCGCCCTGCTCGCCGATGCGGCCCACATCGCCGGCGTCGAGCTCGTGGTCAGCCTGAAGAGCGCCGACGGGCTGAGCGCCGACGTGCGCGCCGCGGCCCTGGCCGACCTGCCGCTCCCCGATATCGTCTGGGGCTCGCAGGATGACCTGGGCATCCTCCAGCGCGCCGGCGCCCTGCGGCCCGCCGACGACGGCCTCGCGCCGGAGGATTTCCTCCCCGCCGTCATCGAGGGCAGCGCCGTCGACGATCAGCGCTGGGGCACGCCGCTCGGCGCCCACGGGTTCATGCTGCTGCTCTACAACCGCAAGCTGGTCGACTCGGCGCCGCGCACCGCCGACGAGCTGATCGTCGCGGCGCGCAGGCAGACGGGCGGCGGCAGGTACGGCATCGTCGCCGGGTGGGCCGAGGCGCGCTGGTTCGCCGCGTGGCTGAGCGGGACCGGCGGGGCAGCGCTGGACGCCGACGGGGCGCCGGCGCTCGACTCGCCGCAGACCGTCGCGGCGCTCGACCTGCTCAAGGAGCTGCGCGTCTCGGGGCCGCCGCCGCCCTCCACATACGAGCAGGGCGCGCGCCTCTTCCGCGATGGGCGCGTCGCGTTCGCGGTCGACGGCGACTGGTCGATCGAGCGCTACCGCCAGTACTCCGAGACGCTCGAGCTGGGTGCCGCGCCGATGCCGCGCGTGAACGCCACCGGCCTGCCGGCCGTCGGGCCGCTCGGCGGGATCTATCTTATGTACGGTTCGGGGCTTGAGGGGGAGCGGCTCGAGCAGGCCTACGCGCTCGGGCGGACGCTGGCGCGGCCTGAGTTCCAGGAGCGCATCGCGCGGGACATCGGGGCGCTCCCAGCCCTGCGCGCGGCCCTCACGCGCCCGGCCGTCACCGAGGACCCGGTGCTGGCCGCGGCGGCCGCGCAGGCGCCCGATGCGCCCGGCATCCCCCCGCGCGACGAGCTGCGCTGCGCCTGGGATGCGATCGAGATCGTGCTGCCGCCCGCCATCCTGGGCGATCTCACCAGCGCCGAGGCCGCCGCCCGCATGCAGGAGCTCGCCGCCGGCTGCGTCAGGGGCGGAAGCGCCCGATAACCTCGCGCATCATCTCCTCGACCATGCCCGTGAGCTTGCGCTGGCCGAAGTGCTCCACGTAGTCCTCCACCGCCTCCTCGGGGCCCGGGTCCGCGCCGCTGCGCTCGCGCATGTACCAGCGGTGGTCCATGATCCAGCGGTAGAGGTCGGCCTCGGTGCGGCCGGGGAAGTGGCGCAGCACGTCGTGGCGCCGGATGGCCTCGATCACCGGCGTGTACACATTGTCGTACCAGTCGGCCACCGCCTCGTCGCGCTCGATCGGCCGGTTCTGTTCCAGGCCCATGTAGTAGCGGTGGGCGTTGATGTGCCGCACGAGGTCCAGGTAGCCGCCGGTCTCGCTGAACTCGATGCGCTGCTGCGGCCTCAGCCGCGCCAGGTCGGTCCACTCAAGGAAGTCGCTGTACTCCTCCATCAGCAGCAGGTCGTGCACCGAGAGATCGGTGTCGTCGAGCGGCACGTCCACCACAAGCTCGGTGACGATCGCGTCGATCTCCACCTGGCCCTGCTGCCGCGCGACCGAGACGCGGTGGTTGCCGTCGCGCACGAAGTAGATATCCCCGATCTTATACAGCTCGACCGGCGGGAGGTTGATGTCCTGCAGCGCCGCGTTGTTGACCCGCGTCCAGCGGTTCTTGAGGGCGTTCGAGCGCGGCAGGAAGCGCCGGTCGAAGTCGCCGTAGCGCCCCTCGCTGCCGACGATGCGGCTCACAGGCACGGTCTGATGGCCCAGATAGCGCTGCCCGCGGACGTTCAGCCGCGCGCGCACCTCTTCGAACGACAGCATCTCGCTCGGCCGGCGCTGGATGAGATCCATGATCCCCGCCACCACCGCCTTACGCCGCGCCTCCTCGAACTGCGTCCTCGAGCGCTTGGAGATCCACAGATCGCTGGTGTTCATCGCGCATCACCTCTTCGCCAGCGGCTCGATGTTCAGCAAGCGGTAGCCAGCTGTGTTCAGCACCGTGGTGTCCCGGTAGCGTGTCTGGGTGACCGCGCTGATGTTGTAGGAGCGATGGATGTGGCCGTGGATCAGATAGCGCGGTTTGAAGTGATCCATGAGCGTCAGAAAGCAGCGGAACCCCTGGTGTGGCCGGTCCTGGCCGTCGTGGATACCCCATGGGGGCGCGTGCGTGAGCATGATGTCCACGCTGCGGCCGTGGCGCAGCCGGTTGAGCAGCAGGCGCGGCGCGAGCGCCCACAGCCGCAGCATCATCTCAGTCTCGGTGTACTGGGGTCCGCGATCATTATTATAGCGGATGCTCCCGCCCAAGCCAGCCAGAATGAAGCCCTCGTGCATCACGGTGCGCCCCTCCACCGAGATGCAGCCGCGCGGCGCCTCCAGCGGCTCGCCCTCGTCGCTCTCCTCGGGGTGATCGTGGTTGCCGAACACGTAGAAGCACGGGATCGCGAGCGTCGTCACGATGAACTCGAGGTAGTAGAACGGCAGGTCGCCGCACCCCAGGGCGCACTGCACGTCGCGGAAGCGCTCTTTGATATTCAGGCTGTAGACAGCCGGAACGATCTCATCACTGACGGTCAGGAAGCGCATCTGTTCAGTACGGGGAGCTCAGCACGGCATCCTGCTCCGGCTGGAGCGCGCGCTCGCTTGGGTCGAGCGGGAGCAGCAGCGTGAAGGTGCTGCCGGAGCCGGGCACGCTGCTCACCGTCACGCGCCCGCCGTGCACCTCCGCCACCCAGCGGACGATCGCCAGGCCGAGCCCGGCGCCGCCCCGGTTGCGGCTGCGCGACTGGTCGGCGCGGTAGAAGCGGTCGAAGATATGCGGCAGGTCCTCCGGCGCAATGCCCGTGCCGCTGTCGGTGACGGTCAGGGCCGCCCACTCGCCCTGGCGGCTGAGCCCGAGCGTCACCGTGCCGCCGGCCGGTGTGTGCTGGATGGCGTTGATCCCGAGGTTCAGCAGCGCCTGCTTGATGCGGTCGCGGTCGCCCAGCACCACGGCCTGGTCCTCCTCGCCGATCGCCAGCGTCACCTCCCCGGCGAGCGGGCGGAGCTCGCGGTGCACCTCGAGCAGCAGCGTGTCGAGCTCCACCGGCTCGCGGTGGAGCTCGAAGCCGGTGTCCGAGCGCGCCAGCAGCAGCAGGTCGTTGGTCATGCGGATCAGCCGCGCCGCCTCGCGCCGCATATCGGCGATCGACTCGGCCAGCAGCTCTGGGTCGCGCGCAGCGCCGCGCGCCAGCACGTCCAGGTTGCCCTGCATGGCCGCCAGCGGCGTGCGCAGCTCGTGCGACACATCGGCGATGAAGCGGCGCTGCGCGCTGAAGAGCGCCTCCATGCGCGCCAGCAGGTCGTTGATCGTGATCGTCAGCCGCTGCAGCTCGTCCTGCGCGGCGGGCACCGGCACGCGCCGGCTGAGGTCCTCGGCGTGGACGATGCTCTGCGCGGTGGCGGCGATCTCGTCGATCGGGCGGAACGCCGCGCGGGTCAGCCAGGTCCCGCCGCGCGCCGCGGCGAGCAGCACCACCACGCCGCCGCCCAGCAGCGCGTAGGCGAAGATATTGAGCGCCATCTCGGTCTCGTCCATCGCCCGGGCGATCTGCGCCACGCCGACGACCTCCGGCTCCTTCGTGACCGGGTTGCGCAGGATGAGCGGCGCGATGATCTCGCGCCGGGCGCCGGCGCCGCTCCCGACGGTGCGGATCGTGATGGTGTTATTGACCGCCGCCGCGAAGGCGTCGCTGTCCATGGTCATCTGCTCGCTCAGGTTCGGCGAGATCGCGACCACGGACTCCGACCGGTCGTACACCTGCACGCCGAGGTTCGAGGCGACGAACCCGCCGACGCCGGGCGGGCGCAGCCGCACGAAGATCCGGTCGCCGTCGAAGTAGGTGCGCAGCGTCTGGTTGCTCTCGGCGAAGCCCTGCTGCAGCAGGCGCGCCGCGAGCCGCAGCTCGTTGTCAATGCTGCCGATCAGCGCCTGGCGCACGATCATGTACAGCCCGATGTCGAGCGCCAGCAGCGCGGCGGCGAAGAAGCCGACGTAGTAGAGCGTCAGGCGCGTCCGTAGGGACACGGTTTTCCCTTTCCTGGTGCGCGTGCAGCGCAAGCATTAGAGCATCGGCGGAGCATGCGGCACAGCCGCCACGCACGGGCTCCGCCCTCCACAAAATGATGTTGCGGATACGCTCTAATGCAGAGAATTATAGCACGGGGACGCGCCGCGGGCCGGTGAGCGCGGGTGTGGTACACTACAGGCATGGCCGTTATCGAGCAACACCTGCGCACCGTGCGCGTGGTGCGCCTCGGCCTCACCGACTACGCCGCGGGCCTGGAGGCCCAGCGCGCCGCCGTCGCCGCGCGCTCCGCCGGCCGCGCGCCCGACACGCTGCTGCTGACGCAGCACCCGCCGACCTACACCCTGGGCCGCGCCACCCGTCCCGGCCACCTGCTCGTCTCGCCGGCGACGCTCGCCGCCCAGGGCGTGGCGCTGGTCGAGGCCGACCGCGGCGGGGACATCACCTTCCACGGGCCGGGCCAGGTGGTCGCCTACCCGATCCTGAAGCTCTCGGCCTACGGCGGCGACCTGGCACGCTACCTGCGGATGCTCGAGGAGACGGTGATCGTCGCGCTGGCGGAGTTCGGCGTGCGCGCCGGGCGTGTCCCGGGCCTCACCGGCGTGTGGGTAGGCGACGACAAGATCTGCGCGATCGGGGTGAAGCTCACCGCCAGCGGCATCACCCAGCACGGCTTCGCGCTCAACGTCACCACCGACCTGCGCTACTTCCGCCAGATCGTGCCGTGCGGAATCGTCGGCCGCGGCGTGACGTCGCTCGAGCGGCTGCTCGGCCCGCGCACCCCTCCGCACGAGGCGGTGGAGGAGGCCGTCGCGCAGGCGTTCGGCGCCGTGTTCGGCGTGGCGCTGCGCCAGGCCGATTCAGCTGAGGTATAGCACAATGACTGAGATAATCCCGTTGAGCCCCAGCGCGCCGCCCGCAGCCGCGCGCCGCCCCGAGTGGCTCAAGGTGCGCGCCCCCTCGGGCGAGAACTACCACGACGTCGTGCAGCTCGTGCGCGAGAAGCGCCTGCACACAGTGTGCGAGGAGGCGCGCTGCCCGAACATCGGCGAGTGCTGGAACCACCGCACCGCCACCTTCCTGCTGCTCGGCGACGTGTGCACGCGCGGCTGCCGCTACTGCGCGATCGGCAAGGGCCGCCCGGCCCCGATCGACGAGGAGGAGCCGGCGCGGATCGCCGAGGCGGTGGAGTACCTGCGGCTCCGCCACGCCGTGCTCACCAGCGTCAACCGCGACGACGTGCCGGACGGCGGGGCGCATATCTTCGCCGAGTCCATCCGCCAGATCCGCCGGCGCGTGCCGGAGTGCCGCGTCGAGGTGCTCATCCCGGACTTCGACGGCAACTGGGAGGCGCTGGAGATGGTGATGGACGCGCGGCCGGACGTGCTGAACCACAACATCGAGACGGTGCCGCGCCTCTTCCGGCGCTTCCGGCCGCGGGCCGGCTACCGGCAGAGCCTCGAGCTGCTGCGCCGGGCGCGCGAGCTCGGCGGCGCGGACGTCGTGACCAAGAGCGGGATGATGGTCGGCGCCGGCGAGACGAACGACGAGGTCCTGCAGGTGATGGACGACCTGCGGGCCGTCGACGTGGAGGTGATGACGATCGGCCAGTACCTGGCGCCCACCCGCTCGCACTGGCCGGTGGACCGCTACGTGACCCCGGCCGAGTTCGCCTGGTTCAAGGCCGAAGGGCTGGCGCGCGGCTTCCGGCACGTGGAGAGCGGCCCCCTCGTGCGCTCCAGCTACCACGCGCACGAGCACGTCCCGGCGCGCTGAGCGGCTGCGCGTTCTAGCTTTCAGCGGGAGGGCCTTTGCGCGGGGTAAGCTTGAGGCGGGCGCGCACCTTCTCGACCTCGGCCAGCGCCCTGCGCGCCTCCGCCAGCCACTCGTGGTGCTCCTCGGCGAAGGCCCGGACGACGTAGGCCAGCGCCGCGCTGCGGGTGTCCGCGAGCCCGACGGCGACGAGCGTGTCGAGCACCTCGCGCTCCGCGCGCCCGAGCCGCGTCATCACCGGGACGGAGCGGCTCGTGAACAGCATCTCGCTGCCGCCGAGGCGCATGCCCCACGCGACCGGCAGCCCGATCGCGCGCTGCAGCTCGCGCGCCAGCCGCATCCGCAGCGGCCGCGTCTCCTCGCGCAGCCGGAGGATCGCCGCGCGCTCCGCCCCGCGGTCGCCGCACTCCTCAGCAGCCACGACTGGCGAGAGCGTGATCAGCACCTCGTCGTCGTAGCGCGTGACCGCTGGCGGCGCGGCGCACAGGTCAGCCGGCAGCCGCTCCTGGAGCCAGCGCTGCAGGTCGTCCACGTTCATAGCTGTGGGATTATACCTGATCCGCCCGCGTTTCCTGCTATAATCCGCGGCGCTGTGCGTTCATCGACATCATAGCGAAGTCCGAGCGTGAACGACCTGCGCGCGATTGCATCATGGCTCCGGCGTGAGGCCGGGCTCCTCGCCGGGGCGCTCCGCGCTCCGGCCCTTTGGGGCGTGCTGGCCGCAGCGCTCGCGCTCTGGGCTCTCGCGTACCAGGCCCCCGCCGCCCACACGCTCCACATCGGCGGCGACCCGGCGACCCGCCTGAGGGGCTTCGACGCGCCGTTTCTCAGCGGCTTCAACGCCTCCGAGCCGACGCGCCCCGGCGTCGAGTGGCACACGCTCGGCGAGCGCCCGTACCGCTGGACGACCGACGAGGCCGAGGTGCGGCTGCCGGGGGTGGGCGGCGGCGCCTGGCTGGTGAGCGTCGCGGCGTCGAGCGGCCCGCGCGAGTCGGTGCAGAGCCACTGGCAGCTCGGCCCCGCCGCCGCGCTGACGGTCACCGTCGGCGCGGAGCCGCGCATCTACCATATCCTGGCCCCGGCCGAGGCCGGCGACGTGCGGCTGCGCATGCGCGCACCGCCGCTTCCGGCCCCCGACGACCCGCGGACGCTGGGGCTGGTCATCTACCGAGTCTCCGCCGCTGCGACGGGGGCGCCGCCCTACGCCCCCGCGCCGTCGGTGCTGGCGCTGCTCGCCGCGGCGCTGATCGGCGCATGGTGCCTGGCCCGGCGCCTGCTGAGTTCCTCCGCGGCCCTGCCGCTCGCGGCCGGGCTGGCTGTGATCGGCGCCCTGCTGCTCGCCACGCGCCGCGTCGACATCGTCGTCTTCCTCCCGCTGCTCGCCGCGCTGGTGTGGATCTGCTACCTGATCGCGGCGCTGCTGGCGCCGCTGCTCGCCGCCGCGGCGCGGGCGCTCGGCGTGAGCGCAGGCCCCGCAGAGCGCGACATGGCGCTGGCGGCAACCGTGGCCGCCTTCGGCGTGCGCGTGGCCGGCATGCTGCACCCCTACGCGATCTTCAGCGACACCCGGCTGCACGTCAACAACCTGACCGAGGTAGCGCTCGGCGCGCTGTTCCTGACGGAGGGGCTGCCGTGCGAGGCGGGCGGCGGCCAGTCTCCCTATCCGCCCGGGGGGTACCTGACGCTGATGCCGGGCGGGCTGCTGATCGGCGACGGGGCGCTCGCGCGGCAGTGGCTCGTCCAGGGCGGCGTGGCGCTGCTGGAGAGCCTCTCGGCCGCGATGATCTGGCTGCTGCTGCGCCACAGCGGGCTGAGCCGCAGAGCCGCACTCCTCGCCGCGGCGCTGTACGTGGCCGCCCCGCCGCTGCTGCGCTCCTACTCGGTGGGCGAGATGGCGAACCTGTTCGGCCAGGCGCTGCTGCTGCCGCTGCTGCTGTTCCTCGTCGCCGGGGCGCAGCGCGCGGCGCGGTGGCCGGTGGCCGCCCTCGGCGCCGCGCTGCTCGCCGCCGTGCTGGTCAGCCACGCGGGCATGACGATCTCGGCCGTGGCGCTGCTCGCGGCGTGGCTGCCGCTGTGGCTGCTGGGCAGGCCGCCGGGCTGGCTCAAGGGGCGGCTGCCGCTGCTCGCGGCGTGGGCGGGGGCGGCGGCGCTCGTCGGGCTGGTGTACTACAGCGCCTTCCTGGGGCTGTTCGAGACGCGCCGGGAGCAGGCCGCGGCTCAGGCCAACCTGCCGGCCGAGCAGCGCTGCCCGCCCGACCGGCCGCTCGACGACAAGCTCGCCCGCTGGGTCGTCGGGCAGGTGACGAGCCCGCAGCCTGCGCTGGCGGGGCCGCTGCTCATCGCCGGGGCCGCTGGCGCGCTGCTGCTCGCCTGGAGGCCGGCCGGACGAGTGGGCGCGCCGGGACGGAGCGCAGGGCTCGGGGGAGACACCGGGCAGGAGAACGGGCGGGAGCGCCTGCGGGGCGCCCCGCGCCAGCTCGGGGTGGTGCTGGCGGCCTGCTGGCTCGGGACGGCGCTCTCGTTCGGGACGCTGCTGAACAGCGACCAGGCGGTGCGCTGGCAGCCGTTCCTCTTCCCGGCGCTCTGCATCGGCGCCGGCATCGCCCTGGAGGCCTGGCGGCGGCGCGGCAGGGCCGGGCGGTGGGCCGCCCTGGCGGCGCTGATCGCGCTGATCTGGTACGGGCTCGCGGACTGGGTGCGCCAGGTGAGCGACTACCTACACTGAGCGCGCGAGCCTGAGGTGACTGGGTGACGGGGTGACCTGGTGATCTGGTGACGGGGTGACCTTTGGACGCTGGAAACCCCTACTGCACCCCAAAGTGACGGGGTGATCTGGTGACGGGGTGACCTCTGGACGCCAGAAACCCCTACTGCACCCCGAAGTGACCGGGTGACCTGGTGACGGGGTGACCTCTGGACGCCAGAAACTCCTACTGCACCCCGAAGTGACCGGGTGACCTGGTGACGGGGTGACCTCTGGACGC
>CALJIC010000326.1 GCA_937974195.1 uncultured Roseiflexaceae bacterium
GACTTCATCATGCCGGGCTCGGTGCCGAAGTGGGCGATCTTCGCGCCGATCTTCGTGCCGCTGTTCATCCGCCTGGACGTGGCGCCGCAGTCGGTGCTGGCGGCCTACCGCATCGGCGACTCGCCGGTGAACCCGATCACGCCGCTGATGGTCTACCTGCCGTTCATCCTGACGGTCGCGCAGCGCTACCAGAAGTCGGCCGGCATCGGGACGATCATCGCGCTGATGCTGCCGTACACAGTGGCGCTCACCATCGCGTGGCTGGTGCTGCTGGTGATCTTCTTCTTGCTCAACATCCCGCTCGGGCCGGGCTATCTCCCGCAGGTGGGGTGAGGCGGCGAGATGCTGCGCTGTCCACGCGGAGCAGGGCGATGACGCAGATCGAGGCAGCGCAGCTCATCTCGCAGCGCGGCGCGCGGCGGCGCCGGATGGTGCTGGCCAGCTGCACCCTGGCGACGTGCGCGTATAACTTCGAGCCGCCGCTGTGGATCTACCGGCCCGTGCCGCGCGAGGCGTTCAACCAGGCGGCCAACACCTTCGACATCGCATCCGGGCTCTTCAGCCTCGCGCTGCTGGCGCTCATCCTGGTGGGCGGGGTGATCGGCGATCTGCGCGGACGCCGCCGCGTCCTGCTGGTCGGCCTCGGCGGGCTGGTGGTGGCGAACCTGCTGCTGCCCCTCTCGCGCGCCGTCCCGTGGTTCGCGTTCACGCGCGTGCTCGCCGGGGCGTTCGGCGCCCTGGTCCTGCCGGTCTCGCTCTCGCTGCTCTACCTGGCCTATGCCGATCTGCCGGAGGCGCGCAAGCGGGCCGTCGCTGTCTACGTGCTGCTCACCAGCGTCGCGCTCCTGCTCTCGGGCCCGATCGCCCTGCTGACTCACCAGGCGCTCGACTGGCGCGCCCCGATCGCGCTGCCGACGGCGCTCGGCACCATTGCGCTGCTGATGGCGCTGCGGACCACGACCGAGAGCCGGGCGCACAGCGAGCGGCGCCTCGATGCGATCGGCAACACGGCCTGGACGCTGGTGGTGCTGAGCGTGATCGGCACATTCGTCGCCTGGCGCGGCTCGGGGCTGTACGCCGTGCTCGGCTGGGCGCTGGCGCTCACGGGGTTGCTGATCAGCGCCGGGCTGCTCGCCTGGTGGGGCCGCCAGACGCGCGAGGCGATATTCGGCCAGTCGCTCATCAGGCGCCGGACGCTGCTGATCTTGATCCTGTTCGGGTTCGCGATGGAGTTCGGCTCCATCGGCTATGTAGTTCAGGTGCGGCAGGTGCTGATCCACGTGTACGGCTACGGTACCGTGCTGTCAACGGTGGCGCTGATGCCGCTGCTGCTCGGCATGGGGTCCATGACGCTCTACACCGCCTCACGGCTGGTGGCGGCGGAGCCGCGGCGGCAGCTGGCGCTGGCTATCCTGGGCGTCGGGGTGGCCTGCGCTGTGACGGCGCTCACCGGGGCTGCCTTCTACCCGCTGCTGGCGCTCCTGCTGTTCGCGTTCGGCGCGGCTATGGTGCTGGCGACAATCACCTGGACGGCGGCGTTCCTGACGGCGATGCCGGACGATGTCGTCGGGGTGCGTACCGGCATCAACAGCGCCGTCTTCCAGATGGGCGCCATCCTCGGCAGCCTGGCCTGCGGCGCGCTGCTGGTCCAGTACGGCTCGGCCATATACGAGCGCCTGCTGACGAGCGCGGGCGTCGCCGAGGATCGGATCGATCGCGCCCTCGCGGCGCTGAACACGTTGATCGACCCGGCGGTGGCGGCGGCCGAGCTCCCGACGGATATTGCGGGGCGGCTCCTGGCCGGCTACGAGATCGCGTACCTGGACGCGTTCAGCCGCGTGCTGCTGATCGTCGCGCTGGTGTGCGCGCTGAGCGCGGCGCTGGCGTGGTTCGGCCTACCGCGCCGCGGCACCACCGCGCCGCGCGGCGCGATCGGGGCGGCCCTGACAGGAGAGGAGCAGCGATCGTGACAGAGCTGGGCGCGCCGGTTCTCGGCGAGTACGCGGTCGAGGGGCAGCCGGCCCTCACGCCGGCCGGCCGGGTGTTCCGCGGGCGCCACCTGCGGCTCGACCGCGACGTGAGCATCCTGGCGCTCGACGCGCGCATCGCCGCTGAGCCAGAGTTCGCCGAGCGCTTCACCGCGGCGCTCCGGACGGCGGCGGCGCTCGACCACCCGCACATCGTGCACATCTACGATTTCTTCGAGCGCGACGGGCGCTACTACATCGTCGCCGAGCGCCTCTCGGGCGTCACGGTCGCATCCATCATCGACCAGCGCGCCGCGGCCGCGCGCCTGCTGCCGCTCACGGTCGCGCTCGACCTGACGCGGCAGGTGGCCGAGGCGCTCGCCCACGGCCACGCGCTCGGCATCGCCCACGGCTCGCTCACGCCGGCGGACCTGCACTTCGACCGGCCGCAGGCGCCGGGCACGCCCGCGGCCAGCGTGAAGGTCGGCGGGTGGGGGCTGGCCCGCCTGCAGGGCCACACGATCAGCGCCCCCGACGATGTCTATCGCCTCGGCGCCCTGCTGTACCAGCTCTGCACCGGCCAGCCCTTCGACGGCGGGCGGCCGGCGCCGATGGCGTTCCGCCCCGGCCTGCCGCAGACGATCGCCGCCCTGATCGCGCGCTGCCTCGAGCCCGAGCCGGGCCTGCGCCCGAGCGCGGCGGCGGTCGCCGAGGAGCTCGGGCAGCAGCTCCGGGGGGCTCACCAGGCGTCCGATGCCCTGCCCGCCCCCGATGTCGAGCTGGCCGTCGCGCCGCCGGAGGCCGCCGGCAGCGAAGGGGCCAGCTACAGGGCCCTGATCCACAACAGCGGCAACGCCCCTGGCCGCTTCACCCTCGGCGTCACCGCGGGCGACCCGGAGCTGGAGATCACCTTCGCGCAGAACGAGATCGTGCTCGACCCAGGCGAGCGCACGACGATCGAGCTGTTGGCGCGCGCCCCACGGCGCTTCGTCGGCAGCCCGGTGGCGCGCCGCTTCGCCCTGACGGCCGAGACGGACGGCCGCAGCGCGCCGCCCCAAAGCGTGACCTTCGTGCACCAGGCGCTGATCTCGCCCTGGCTGCCGCTCGCCGTCGCGCTGCTCCTGCTGGTCGTGCTGGTCGTCCGCGGCATCGCCCCGCTGGCTGTGCCGCCCGACGAGATCGCGCCGACGGACGTTGCGTCGGTGGCGACGGCCGTCGTGCCGACGCTAACCCTCGCGCCGATGCCGACCGCCGCGCCGACGCCGTCGGCCGAGCCCGGCGCCCCGGTGGTCAACCTGTTCGCCGTTGACCCGGACGTGGTCCCGCCCGACGGCGTGGTGCTGGTGGTGTGGGACGTCGCCGGGGCCGAGCGGGTGGTGATCGACCAGTTCGGCGATGTGCCGCCAAGCGGCCAGCGCGAGCACCGGCCCGGGCAGACCACCGACTACCGGCTCGTGGCGATCAAGGGTGGCCAGCAGACGACGCGCATCGAGCGCGTGAGCGTGGTCCAGCCGACGCCGGAACCGACGCTGGAGCCGACGACCATGCCCACCGCCGTTCCGGAGACTCCCCCCGAGCCGACCGTGGCGCCATCCCCTGAGCCCACGCCGGCGTTTCGACAGCCGGTGTTCCTGCTCGATCTCGCGCCGCAGGCGCGCTGGGAGGCGGGCGGGCGCCCCATTCGCTTCGGCTCGCCGCGCCCGGGCAGCGACGAGGCGTCGGCCAGCTATATGAACGACGTCATCCTGGAGGACTCCAACATCCACGCAATAACGCTCTACACCGTCCCCCCGACGGACACGGCCGAGTTTCTGGAGGGGCAGTTCAACCTGCCGGCCATCCAGGAGGGGCAGCACTTCCTCGCCGATCTCGGCTTCGGCCAGGGCGTGGAGGGCGCGGGCGTCACGGTGGAAGTGCGCTTCTCGGGCGAGGTGATCTTCCGCGAGACGACGGCCAGCGTCGGCAGCCTGCTGCGGGTGCAGCTCGACCTGCAGCGGTTCGTCGGGCGCTCCGGGCGGCTGGACCTGCGGGTGAGCGCCGCCGAGGGGTACGAGCACAGCGGCGTCCACTGGGTCAACCCACGGATCGATACGGTTCCGCCGCTGTGATCTGCGGCGCGGCCCTGCCCCTCGGCGCCTCCGCCGGGCGTGCTGCGGAGTCGGCGTGGCGTTGCCCCGAGCGCCTGGCGCACCACCAGGGCTGAGCGACCGTCGACCTCGAACAGCACGCCCGGCACTTAGCTGGGCTTGGGCGCGGCCCGCCGGGACCCGAGCTCGCGCGCCCTGTTGCGGCCGAAGGTCCCGGCAGAGCTCATCCTAGCTGCGAGGCGACGCCAGCCGCCAGCGCCGGATCAGCAGGCCGGCCGCGCAGACGAGGACACCAAGCGCGACGAGCAGGCCGGTGTCGACGCCGGCCTCAGCGGTCGCCGGCAGCGTCGTGGGCTGGCCGGCGGTGAACCTGAGAACCCCCTGGCCGTTGCCGAAGATGAGCTGGAGCCCAGACGAACCGTCGAGCCGATAGGCGCTGACGTCATCCAGCGCCTGCAGGTAGACCGTCTCGCGATCCATGAGCGCCTGCTCGCACGCCATCAGCGTGGCCGCGAGCGCCGAGAAGGTCAGCTGCTGACCGTCGGCGACGGTGTAGCCGCCGCGGAAAGTGTTGCAGCCGCCCGAGCCGAAGGCCATCCCATCCTGCTCGAAGCGGATGGTCATGCCGGCGCCAGTCATATCCTGAGTGGCGCCCGACGCGTCCTGCAGCGAAACCAGCGACCACTCGACCCCTAGCATCTCGGCCGGCGGCGTGGTGCTCTGCTGCGCCATGGCGCCTTCGAGGCCGATGGCGATGGCGACCAGCGCGATCGCCGTGACGATATCGAACCTGAGCCGTATCGATCCTGCCATGGGGTTCCTCCAATCCATGTCCAGGGCGAACTGACGCCAGCCGAGCCCGGCCCGCTTGCTACGGCGCCTCGAATCGGGGCTGCGCAGGCGCTGTCACCAGAATAGCCGGCAATGTGGCAGACGGAAGATACTGAAAACGGGGAGATTCGGGGAGAGAGTGCGAGGGGCAGGCAGATCACGATCTGGCGGCGCCGGGGAGCAGGCCAAGCGCGCGGGCCGCGATCACCGCCTCCCGGCGCCCGCGCACGCCCAGCTTGTGGTAGATCGCGCTCGTGTGCCTGCGGACGGTGTTCGGCGCGATGATGAGCCGCTCGGCGATCTCATTGTCGGACCAGCGCTGGGCGAGCAGGGCCAGGATCTCGGCCTCGCGGCGGGTGAGCAGCCCGGGAAGATCCGGCGCCGGGGGCAGCGGAGGCGCCGAGTCGAACGCGAGCGCGTCGAAGGCGGCCAGGATACGCCTGGGATGGGACGTCTCGCTCCTCTGGGCAAGCTCGCGCAGCAGCGGCTGCAGAGGAGGCCCGAGGTCCACGAAGGTCCGCACGAACCCCAGCGGCGCGGCGAGCGCGACGGCGCGCTCCAGCGTGGCACACGCTTCGGCGTAGAGGCCTTGGGCCTGCCGCAGCAGCGCCTGGATCGCCAGGGCACCGACGAGCGGCCGCATGTTCCGGAGGGACTCCAACTCGGCCAGGCACCCGGCGATGATGGCGCCGGCCTGCGCCAGGCTGGCGGGGTTCCCCGCGGCGATCAGGGCGCGCGCCTGGCTCAGCCGGGGGATCTCGAGCCACAGACTCGCCCCGAGGTGGATATCGCGCCCGATGCCTTCGGCGGCCTGCAGCGCCGCCCCGATATCGCCCCGGGCGAGGGCCACCCGCACCGCGCAGCCCAGCGCCTGATGATGCAGGAACGCTCCGCCGGCCTCGGCTGCGAACGAGCGGGCCGCCTCGGCGTTCGCGGCGGCCTCGGCGTACGCGCCACTGGCGGCGGAGATCAGCGCCAGCCCGACCAAGCTGCTCATATAGCCAGGCGGGCTCACGCGGTACTTCCGGCGGGCCAACAGCTCGAAGTGTGCGGCGGCGCCGTTGAGGTTGCTGCGCTCATAGGCGACCAGGCCGCGGGCGAGGGCGACGTGGCCCTCCCACGTGTCGCCGAGGCCACGGGCCGCGACGGCTCTCGCCAACTGCTGCGCGTCGCGCATCTGCGCGTCGAGATCGCCGGCGATCTGATTCCTGCCACACATCCAGGCGTACCGGTAGACCGCGCGGTCGTCGCGGAGGTCGCCGAGCTCCAGCGCGGGGTCATCCTCCGGCAGCGGCGCCCCATCCGCCGCCGGGCCCTGCCAGGCGTGCGACAGCCCGAGGAACTGGAGCGCCTGGGCGGCGAGCGCCTGGGAGGGCCCCTGCTCGAGCGCCGAGCGCAGCTGTCGGGCTGCTTCGGCCGGCGCCCCCTGCCAGAAGTGCATGATGCCCCGCAGGGCCGCGAGATCGGCCCGAAACGTGGCCCACGGCGCGGCGGGCTGGATGCCCTCCGGGGCCGCCATTAGCCGCTCGGCGTGCGCCAGACTCGTATGGAGCCCGTCCAGATTCAGGCTGAGCATCGCTGCGTGGGCCGCGAGGAGGAGCAGGGCCGGCCGGCGGGCGATCAGCTCGGCCGGAAGCAGGTGTAGCCAGCGGTCGGATGCGACGGAGCCAGTGCCCGCGCGAAGCTCCGGGAGCAGCTGGCGCTCGACGAGCGCGGCCGCGGCGTCCGCGTCGCCGCCGGCGAGCAGCTGGCCGACCGCCTCCTGGACCAATCCTTCGGCCGTCAGCCACGCCGCCGCGCGCAGGTGGAGATCGCGCGCCCGCTCCTGCCCCGCGGTGAGGTGTAGCAGGCGCAGCAGCATGTCTCGAAACAGGCGGTGAAATCGGTACCAGCGCCGCTGGCCATCGAGCGGCACCAGCAGCAGATTCTCCCGGACCAGATGCTCGATCTGATCCTCGGCCACGACGAGGTCATCCGAGCTGCCGAGCAGCGCGGCGGCCAGCCCGGCGCAGAACCGCTCGGGCACGGCGAGGATCGGCAGGATCTGCTGGACCGACGCCGGCTGCCGGGCGAGCACCTCGCCGGCCAGATACTCGAAGATCTGGCGCGTCGCTGCCGCGGGCTCCCACGCGCTCATCGCCGCGCGTGACGGTGCAGCCAACCGCAGCGCGATCGCCCAGCCCTCGGTGTACTGCTGCAGGGCTGTGACGAGCGCCGCATCCGGCGTTGCGCCGAGCACGTTCGTCAGCAGCGCCTCGGTCTCGGCTTCGGTGAAGCAGAGGTCCGCGGCGCGCACCTCGATCATCTGGCGCCCGGCGCGCAGGCCGGCCAGCGGGAGCGGAGGCTCGGCGCGGCTGAGCAGCACCAGCCGGCAGCTGGGCGGCATGTGACGCAGCAGATACGCGACCGTCCGGTGGATCTCCTCGTCGCCGACCGTGTGGTAGTCGTCGAGCACCAGCGTCAGGGGCGCGGGGAGGGCGCTCAGATCGACCAGCAGCGCCTCGAGCACCGCGAAGGGCAGTGGCGGTGTGGCCGCGGCGAGGAGATCGCGCGTCGCCGGGAGGGCGCCGGGCGCCACATGCTCAATCGCGCCGGCCACATACGTCAGGAAGCGCAGGCTCCCCTGGTCGTGCTCGTCGAGCGTCAGCCACGCGTAGTGCTGTGGCGCGGAGTGACCGTGCTCAGCCTGGCCGGCGACCGCATCCCGCGCTGCCGGTTGGGCGCGTGCGATCCACTGGGCAACGAGCGTCGATTTACCGAAGCCGGGCGGGGCAACGATGAGGATGAGCCTGGTATCGGGCGCTGCGCCAAGCTGCGTCAGAAGACGCGGGCGGGAAACGCATGTTTCGTGCTGCTGTTGGGGAGAGAGTTTGTTGGGTACCAGCAGCTGCCTGGAATACTCGGCAGCCATATCAATACCTGGCCCCGCGACGCCGGACAGCATCCGGCCAAACGCTCCTACTACATCCAGCTAGATGTCCCAGGCACAAACATGTTCAGAACAAAAACGGTAGATACCATTGTAGCAGATCTGCGCAACAGTGGCGCCCGCTAGCCTATCCCGCGTATGCGCCCTGTCGGAGCTATTCCGCCGCGTGGCCCCACTCGTGAGACCAGATGGCGGTACTACATCATTTTGTGTTAGACGCCGAGGGGCCCGAACACCGCAAGATACTACATTCCATGTGATGCATCGGGCGAGGGGGAGGGCTATACTACTTGGTACCATAGATCCGAGTTACCTGGCGCTTCCGGCGTGCATAGGTGTAGGAGGAACTACGCACGCCTGCGTTCGACCGCAGCGCATCGAACACACCCTACTTCTTCACGGAGTTCTCTCACCCCCGCCAACCCTCCGGTCACTGCGCTGTCTGTTCATCTGTGGCCTGCTGGTCCTGTCCGGCGCCCTCTCCTTTACATACACCGCACCTTCGCGCCAGGAAGCAACGGCACGGCTCCGGCCAAGCCTGCGCCCGGGCACAACCCTCACCTATCTCACGACCTTCCCAGGGCTCTGATCGGCTCGATCTGCCCGCACGCGCCGCTGCTCGCGGGGACCCTGCAGGCACCCGCCGCGTAGTCGCGTTCGACACGATCCGCGAAGCGCTGCGCGCTGCACAGACCAGGAGTGCTAATGCTACTGCATGAGCGACAGGCGCTCGCGCACTCGCTGATTCTCATCGTCGATGACGACGTGGACAACCTCAGCCTGCTGGCCGGCCTCCTGAGCGAGCACGGCGCCGCGGTGCGGCTGGCGCGCAAAGGCTCGTGTGCGCTCGAGTCCGCCAGCGCGGCGCCGCCGGACCTGATCCTGCTCGACACTGAGATGCCAGATCTCGATGGCTACACCATCTGCGAGCGCCTCAAAGCAGACCCGCGCGCCGCGGCGGTGCCCGTCATCTTCCTCAGCGCCCGGAGCGCGACATGCGACATCGTGCGCGCGTTCGCGGCCGGCGCGGCCGACTACATCACCAAGCCGTTCGCAGTCGAGGAGGTGCTGGCGCGGGTGAGCGCGCATCTGCGGGTGCAGCAGATGCAGCGGCAGCTCCAGGGGCGCCTGGCTCAGGTCGAACACGAGATCGAGGAGAGCGAGCGGGCCCGCCTCGCGGCCGAGGAGGCGGCACGCGCCAAGTCCGAGTTCGTGGCGCAGATCAGCCACGAGATCCGCACCTCGCTGAACGTGGTGATCGGGATGACGACGCTGGTGCTCGGCTCGGCGCTGACGCCCACGCAGCGCGAAGACGTCGAGTCGATTCGCCGCAGCGGAAGCACGCTGCTGGCGCTGGTTGACGATACCTTGGACATCTCGAGGATCGAGGCCGGCAAGCTCACGCTGGTGCAGCGCCCGTTCGCGCTGCACGCCTGCATCGAAGAGGCGCTCGACCTCATGGCCTCCCAGGCCGATGCGAGGCAGCTCGAGCTGTGCTATCGCGCCGACCCCGAGCTGCCGCCGAGGATCATCGGCGACTCGACACGGCTGCGCCAGATCGTGATCAACCTGCTCTCGAACGCCATCCGCTACACCGAGCGCGGCGAGATCGTGGTGACCCTCGCGGGCAAATCCCGCCCACAGAGCGGCGAGGAGCAGTGGGATCTGACCATCAGCGTGCGCGACACCGGGATCGGTATTGCGCCGGAGCACCTGACGCGCATCTTCCAGCCGTTCGAGCAGGCCGACCCGGCGCTCGCGCGCCAGTACGGCGGGAGCGGCCTCGGGCTCGCGATCTGCCGTCGCCTCGCCGAGCTGATGGGCGGGCAGATTCGGGCAGAGAGCACGCCTGGCGTCGGCTCGACATTCACGGTCGAGCTGCCCGCGACGGTGGCGCCCGCCGCCCCCACTGGCCCTGCGTCAGACCCGGCGCTCGCCGGAAAGCGGGCGCTCCTGCTCGTGGACCGGGCTGAGACGGCCGAGCTGCTCCAGACGCACCTTCTCAGATGGGGCATGTCGGCGACGGCGCTGGCGCCCGCCCAAGATGCGCGCGCCTGGCTGGCTGAGCATTCCGTCGACGTCGTCCTGCTCGCCCGAGATGGCACAGGCCTGGCCGACCTCGAGCTGATACAGGAGCTGCGCACCTGCGGGCATCCGGCGCTGCCCGCCGTCCTGTGGACGCGGCTGTCGGAGCACAATACCTTCCTCGACCGGAGCGATCAGCAGCACACCGTGCTGCTGTCCACGCCCATTCGGCCGGGCATGCTCCACGAGGCGCTGCGGCGGCTGCTGCGAGGCGACGGCGGTAGGCCCCCGTCAGAGACGCAGCAGATCGACGCGACGCTCGGCTGGCGGCATCCGCTCCACATCCTGCTGGCGGAGGACAACGGGCTCAACCGGGTCGTGGCGCGGCGGCTGCTCGCGAAGCTCGGCTACGAGGTGGCCGAGGCGACGAATGGCCTGGAGGCCCTTGAGATGCTCAGGAGCGAGCAGTACGACCTGGCGCTGCTGGATGTGCAGATGCCGGGGATGAGCGGCGCGGAGGTGACGAGCTACGTCCGCTCCTTCTGGCCGCCGCAGCGCCGGCCGCGGATCGTCGCGCTGACGGCACACTCATCCGAGGCGGATCTTGCCAGACTGCTCGACATCGGCATGGACGACTATATCTGCAAGCCGGTGAGCCTGGAGGAGCTGACGCGGGTGCTACGGGCGACCTGGCCCCGCCCGCAGAGCAGAGCAGCGCCTGCGGATCGCCACGGTAGCGACCCGCCCTTCGGCGCACTCGATAGAAGGGCATTCGCCGCCTTCCTCACCGGCATCAGCGAGCAGGACCCGGCGCGAGACGCTGCGTTCGTCGCGTCCTATCTCGCCGGCATGGACGAGCAGCTGCAGGAGCTACGCGAGGCGCTTGCGGCGGCTGACGTTGAGCTCGGAGCTGGCGCGGCGCATTCGCTGAAGGGGCTGAGCCTTCAGATCGGCGCCGTTGACCTGTCCATCGCATGCGGGCGGATCGAGGCGGCCTGTAAGGACTGGAACATCATGGCCGGCAGGGCCGCACTGGGCGTCCTGGAAGAGGCGTACGCGGCGTTCCTGCGGGCGCTGGCTCTGCAGAGCGCGGCCGCCCCTCCAGCCGGCCTCACTGCGTGTGCAGAAACCGCTTCCCCCTAACAGCCCACGCGCCCGACGGCGGGTCACGCGCCGCCCTCGAGCCGGGTGCGAGCGGCGGCGGTGTATCGGAACGGGAGGTGCTCGATGGCCATTAACATTCTCCTCGTAGAAGACAGCATCCCGCTGCGCGCCTGGTTGGCGCGTGTGCTCCAGCGCGCCGGGCACGTCATCACCCAGGCGGGCAGCGGCGAGGAGGCGCTGGCACTGCTGCAGCAGACTGGCGCGTACCGCCCTCCGTTCGACGTTGTGATCTCGGACATCGTGATGGGCGAGATCGATGGGGTCAGAGTGACGCAGGTGGCGCGCAGCCACGTGGAGCCACCTGAGGTCATTCTGCTGACCGGCCACGGCGATTTCGAGAGCGCAACGAAGGTGCTTCGCTTCGGGGCGTTCGACTATCTCCGGAAACCGGTGCAGCCGTCGCTGCTGCTCGAGCGCGTCGCGCAGGCGGCGGAGCGACGGCGGGATCGGCTCACGCAGGCCCAGCAGGCGGCCGCCTGGCGCGCCGTCACTGAGGTGATCCGCAGCGTGCAGGCGGCCGCGCATCTGCCGAGCGACGAGCCGCCGCCACCCAAGAGCGAGCGCTACTGCGAGGCCGGCCGGCTCCTGATCGACACCCAGCGCCACGAGGTCCGGTTCGACGGCGCGCTCATCGTCCTGACGCCGATCGAGTACACCATCCTCAGCGTCCTGGCGAAGACGCCGGGCGTCGTCGTGGCCTACGGCGCGCTGGTGCAGCACTCCCACGGAATCGTGGCGAGCGAGCGCGAGGCGTACGGTCTGCTGCGGACACACGTGCGCAACCTGCGGCACAAGATCGAGCCCAGCTGCCTGATCAGCGTGCGCGGCGTCGGCTATATGCTCGACGCACCGGGCGGCGCTGAGAGCCAGCAGGAACTGCTTGCACGCACCTCCCACCAGTAGCTAGTGACACCTCCCCGCCCGTGCGGAGGCGCCATCGCGCCGGCCGATGGCTGATGGTCCACCCGATGTCAGGCGGCTTCGTCCGGGGGTGACCACTGTGGGTTCCACACGACCTCCCAGAGATGCTGGTCCGGGTCCGTGAAGTACCCCGCGTAGCCGCCCCAGAACGTCTCCTGCGCCGGCTTGACGACGCGCGCCCCAGCCTTCGCCGCCTGCTCCATCACGGCATCGACCTCGGCTCTGCTCGCGACGTTGTGGCCGAGCGAGAACTCGGTCGCGCTCGGCGGGCCGGCTGCGAGCCCGGCGTCACGGGCGAGGCTGCCACGCGGCCAGAGCGCGAGCCTGAGCCCCGCCTGCAGGTCGAAGAAGGCGACCGCTCCGTGCTCGAACTCGGCCCCCACGATCCCGTCCGTCTTCAGCCCCAGCCCGTCGCGATAGAAGGCGACGGCCCGGTCGAGATCGGCGACACCAAGCGTGATCACGCTGATACGTGGCTTCATTCAACCTCCACAGGCACTCCAGCGCCGTGTCGAAGCGGCGGCAGACCCGTCTCGCACGCCTCTGCGATCCCTTCCCGCCCTCTGCGCAGCAAGATCGCCTCCAGAGGCACGAGGCCCCGCCGCTGCTCTGGCTCGGGGCCGGTTGACGCCGGCGGCCCCGTAGGCGCGGTATACTCCCCTGTGCTGGGCGGGGACGACGTGGCGCCGGGAGATCCGCTTCCCGGAGGATGCGGTGCGCCGGGAGGCCGCGCTGCTGCGGAGCCTGCTGGCCGATCGAGCAAAGGAGACCCTATGACGACGCAGCGCTTCACAGCGGTGGTCACCAAGGCCGGCGGCAAGACGTTCATCGTGCTGCCGTTCGACCCGAACGAGGTCTGGGGCGCGAAGCAGCGCCACCACACGACCGGCACGATCAACGGCTACAGCTGGCGCGGCGCGCTCGCCTCGGACGGCGACCAGTACGTTCTGCCGCTCGGCGCCGCCTGGCGGCGCGACAACGGGGTCGAGGCCGGCGCGGAGGTGGAAGTCAAGCTTATGCCGGAAGGGCCGCAGACAGGCGCCCTTCCGCCCGACATCGCCGCGGCGCTGGACGCCGCGCCGGAGGCGCGGGCCTTCTTCGAGTCCCTGGCGACCTTCTATCGCAACGGCTACCTGCGCTGGATCGAGGGCGCGAAACGGCCGGAGACGCGCCAGGCGCGCATCGCCGAGGCTGTCGGCCTGCTTCGCGCGGGCAAGAAGCAGCGCTAGGCCTGGCGAACGCCTGCCCGAATGCGAACTGCCCACTCACCCCGCGCCGCCGATTCAAGCGGTGGGTGAGTCGCGGCGCTCCTCCTCGCGCATCATCGTAGCGATGTGCTCGAGCAGGCCGACGGTGGTCTGGTGGACGTGGTGGCGGATCATCAGCCCCAGCGCGTCGGGGTCGCGCCGGCGGCACGCCGCCAGGATCACGCGGTGCTCCTCCAGCGCCTGCCTGGCGCGCTCGGGCACCTGGGTGTAGGAGCGCCGGTAGTGGTCGCCGTGGTTCCAGAGCTGCTCGATGATCTGCAGCAGGTTCGGGCGGCGGGCGGCGCGGTAGATCGTGAAGTGGAACTCGCGGTTGAACTCGAAGAGCGCGCCGTAGTCCTCGCGGAGCGTCGCGTCGGCCATCGCGTCCACCAGCCGCTGCAGCTCCGCCAGGTCGTCGTCGCTCAGATGCGGCGCCGCGAGGCGAGCCGCATCCTCCTCCAGCAGCTCGCGCATCGCATATACCTCCATGAGCGTGTCCGGCGACATGCTCTGGACGAAGGCGCCGCGGTGCGGCACGATCCGCACCAGGCCGTCGGCCTGGAGGCGCGCCAGCGCCTCGCGCACCGGCACGAGGCTCGCGCCGAAGCGCTGCGCCAGCCCCGCCTGGTCCAGCCGCTCGCCGGGCGCGAGCTCCCCGGTCAGGATGGCGCGGCGCAGCTGGTCGTAGACGCGCTCGGCGATCGTGCGCTTGTGGTGCTGACCCATAGTGTTCGGTGCTACGCGGTGGCTCCGCCCCGCACCCCCGGAGGGGGTGGGAAGGCGCCGCCTCTCCAGAACTCTTTCCGCCGCTCTGCGGCGACGAAGTCGCCGCAGAGCGGCGGAAAAGAGAAATTGTCCGTGGAGGGCCTGCGGCCCTCCACACCTCCCTGCTGAAAGCAGTCCGGTCGGACTGTGGCCTGCCACGCCTCCCTGCTGAAAGCAGTCCGGTCGGACTGTGGCCTGCCACGCCTCCCTGCTGA
>CALJIC010000327.1 GCA_937974195.1 uncultured Roseiflexaceae bacterium
GAGCCGCTCGCGCCCGTTACCATCGGGAATGACGAGCTCAGCGTGATGAGTATGGGACGTTGTTGGAGCAGGCAGCATGGCGTTGTACTCCTCGTTCAGCCCTGCGCCGCGCGGCACGGGAGCAGATGTGTTCTGTGTCCGTAGCATACGGGCAGAGGGCGGAGGGGGGAACATGACAAAACTAGGGTCAAAACTACGGACACGACACAAGGAGCTCTGTCGTGGGGCATGGCAGCACCGCCGACACACGGGATACCACGGCTCTGGCTGTGTTCGGCTGCCGCTTGCGCCCCTGACCCATAATCCAGACCAGCCGCACAGCGGCTGGTAGCACCTCACGGGGTTCTACAAATGGTCTAGGGCTTACGCAGTTGGGGGCACCTACGGTACGATGAGGGCATGAATGAACCCAAGGTGTGGGATCTCGACTACATCAACTTCCTGCTTGCGACGCCGCGGGTGGTGTCGGCTACAGAGGGAGCCCGGGTGCAACCAGAGGGGCCGCGGCAAGCCGCCCATGATGCATTCACCCGCCTGCTCCATCGACTCGAACCCGACACCACGCCGTTGTGGCGTGAGGCCGAGCGGCTCATCACTGCGTAAGCCCTAATCGATTTGGCCAGGGCAAGCGAGGATTTTCCATCACCCATTGGGCCCACGATGGATTCTCAATCCACATTCACGATAGGCGCCGTATCAAGCAGGTGCTTGCACCAATCGAAGAGGCGGTTCGTATCAGTGCGGCCAAAGAAGGTGTTGAGATGTATCTGGAACGCACTCACGACCCGTTCGCGAGCTGACACCAAGGGTGCTCTGGTGAGCTGTTGATCGCCGAGCGACTCACGCCAGAGGTGTAGCGTGCAGGGTTGTCCGAGATCGGACAACCCTGCACTGTAATCAGGAAGAAACAGGGTTCGGTTGGGCGCCGGCGGACCCGGGTGCTAGCTAGGAGGACACATCACAGCACTGGCAATGATGAAATCGTCATCGAGTTCACAAGTAGCTGGTATGGTAGTAGTGCCGGCGGCATGCTATATTCCTCACGAGAAGCAGCTCTTCCCGCAGGAGGCGACGCTGGCATGCACAACGACGTGGCCCACATCCTGCCTTCCACACTCCTGGCCTCGCTGCCAGCCCTACCCGCGCCCCCTCCGGGCCAGAACCCTGCCGAACTCTACCTCGCCTCCCTCAGCGCTGGCTCGCGGCGAACCATGCGCACCGCGCTGAACACGATCGCCGCCCTGCTTGGCTACTCGGAGCGCCGTGACGAGCAGGGCAGTGATGCGCGTTGTCTGGACGTCCCTTGGGGCGCCCTTCGCGCCGTCCACACCGCGGCTATCCAGTCCAGCCTGCAGCAGCGCTACGCTCCTGCCACCGCCAGCAAGCTGATCGCCGCGCTGCGCCGCGTGCTGCGCGAGGCAAGGCGCCTCGGACAGATCAGCGCCGACGACTACGACCAGGCCATCGACCTGCCGCCCATCCGCGCCGAGCGGCGCCCCCGTGGCCGCCTGGTGAGCGACGCCGAGATCGCAGCGCTGCTCCACGTCTGCGCCGCCGACCCGACGCCGGCTGGCGCCCGCGATGGCGCCATCCTGGCTCTGCTGCGCGGCACCGGCCTCCGCCGCTCCGAGGCAGCCGCCCTCGACCTCGCCGATTACAACCCGGCCAGCGGCGCCGTGACAGTGCGCAGCGAGGCAGGTAAAGCGCGCGTGGTCTACACTCCCGCAGGCAGCCGCGCCGCGCTCGACGAGTGGCTGCTTGTCCGTGGTGATGCCCCCGGCCCGCTGTTCTATGGTGTGGTCAAGGGCGGCGCGCTGGCCCCCCGGCGTCTCGCAGGCCAAGCGATGGCGGTGATCTGCGCGAGCCGCGCCATCGAGGCGGGCGTGGCATCGCTCACGCCCCATGACCTGCGCCGGACCTTCATCAGCGGCCTGCTCGACGCCGGCGCCGACCTGGCTATCGTCCAGCGCCTCGCCGGCCACGAGGACTCTGCCACGACCTCGCGCTACGACCGTCGCGACGATGAGGCGAAGCGCCGGGCTGTTGATCTCGTTCATGTCCCGCATTTTCCGCGCTGATGTGTCGCAGGCGTATCTCTGAGAGATAGGTGTAATGGCTGCCGTCCCTGAGCAAGGTCAGATCGTCGAGGTCCGCCACCGCCGCTTCGTCGTCGCCGACGTGGCGAAGAGTACGCTCCCCCAGAGCCCGCTCGACTCCTCCCTTCCCTCGGCCCAGCACCTCGTGACCCTCGCCTCTGTCGAGGACGACGCCCTCGGCGAGGAGCTCCAGGTGATCTGGGAGCTCGAGCCCGGCGCCCGCGTCTACGACCAGCGCGCTCTCCCCGCGCCCACCGGTTTCGACGCCCCCGGTCGCCTCGACGCCTTCCTCAACGCCGTCCGCTGGGGCGCCGCCTCCTCGGCCGATGTCCGTGCCCTCCAGGCCCCGTTCCGCAGCGGCATCTCCATCGAGGACTACCAGCTCGACCCGGTTGTCCGCGCGATCCAGATGCCCCGCGTCAACCTGCTCATCGCCGACGACGTGGGCCTCGGCAAGACCATCGAGGCCGGCCTGGTCATCCAGGAGTTGATCATCCGCCACCGCGCCCGCCGTATTCTGATCGTCTGCCCGGCGGCGCTCCAGATCCAGTGGCGCGACCAGATGCGCGAGAAGTTCGGCTTGGAGTTCCGCATCGTCGATAGCGAGCTGATGCGCGAGCTGCGCCGCTCCCGCGGTATCCACGTCAATCCCTGGGGTCATTTCCCACGCCTGATCACCTCGATCGACTACCTCAAGCGCGACCAGCCGATGCGCCTGTTCCGCGAGACGCTTCCCGCTGCCGGCGAGCTGGCCTATCCGCGCACCTACGACCTGCTCATCGTCGACGAGGCCCACAACGTCGCGCCCTCGGGTGTCGGCAACTACGCCATCGACTCACTCCGCACCGCCGCGATCCGCACGCTAGCCCCACACTTCGAGCACAAGCTCTTCCTCACCGCCACGCCCCACAACGGCTACGCCGAGAGCTTCTCCGCCCTGCTGGAGTTGCTCGATAACCAGCGCTTCGCTCGCGGTGTCACGCCCGATCGCGCGATGCTCCAAAGCGTGATGATCCGCCGGCTCAAGTCGGAGCTGAAGTACGACTGGAACAACCGCCCGCGCTTCCCCAAGCGCGAGTTGCATGTGATCGAAGTTGCCCACAGCGACGAAGAGCGCCAGGCCCACCGCGACCTCCAGCGCTACACCCGCCTGCGCCGCCAGCAGGCCGGCGACACGGTGGAGCGCACGGCCACTGAGTTCGTGCTCAAGCTGCTCAAGAAGCGCCTGCTCTCCTCGCCCGCCGCCTTCGCGTCGACCCTAGAGAAGCATCGCGCCTCCCTCAGCGAGGCCACACGCCCTGAGCGGGGGATGCGCACCCGCCGCCCACAGGCCGGCATCCTCAAGGCAATGCTCGCTGAGGTCGAGGAGGGCTACGCCACCGACCAGGAGCAGATCGAGGCTGAACAGGATGCCGTGGCGACAACAACCGCGCTCTTCCGCCCGCCCACGCCGGAGGAAGAGGCGCTCCTCGCCAGCCTCAGCCAGTGGGCAACTACGGCCGCCTACAAGCCCGACCACAAGGCACGGGCGCTCATCGACTGGGTGAAGGGCATCGTGCGCCCCAATGGCCAGTGGACCAACGAGCGGGTGATCATCTTCACCGAGTATCGCGATACCCAGAAGTGGCTTCAGGGCCTGCTCGCCGCCGAGAAGCTCACCGAAGGCGAGCGCCTGATGCTGCTCTACGGCGGCATGAACGACGACGAGCGCGAGAAGGTCAAGGCTGCTTTCCAGGCCAGCCCCGACGAGAGCCCAGTGCGCATCCTGCTCGCCACCGATGCCGCCTCCGAGGGTATTGACCTCCAGCGCCACTGCTACCGCCTGGTCCACTACGAGATCCCCTGGAACCCCAACCGAATGGAGCAGCGCAACGGCCGCATCGACCGCCACGGCCAGACGCAGAACCCCCAGATCTTCCACTTCGCCCCTGCTGGCTTCTCGCTGCCGATCAACCGCGAGGCGCCCGTCGGCGACCTTGAGGGTGACCTGGAGTTCCTGATGCGGGCGGTGCAGAAGGTCGAGCAGATCCGCGAGGATCTGGGCAAGGTAGGGCCGGTGATCGCCGACCAGGTGACTGAGGCGATGCTAGGTGTCCGCCGGCGCCTCGACACAGCCGACGCCGAGCGCAAGGCCGAGCCTGCCAGGCGCCTGGTCAAGTTCGAGCAGAACCTGAACGAGCAGATCAAGAAGCTCTACGAGCAGCTTCAGGAGAGCCGCCACGCGCTCCACCTGGCGCCCGAAAATGTCGAAGCCGTTGTTCGCATCGCGCTGGAGCTCGCAGGCCAGCCGCCGCTGATCGAGGCAACACTCCCCGGCGTCTGGCCTGATCCCACGGGCGAGCGGCGACGCTGCCCTGTGTTCCACCTGCCCCCTCTGCGCGGGAGTTGGGCTGCCTGTGCGGAAGGCCTTGAGCACCCCCACACGCACAAGGTCCGCCCGATCGTCTTCGACCACGATCTGGCGAAGGGCCGCGATGATGTGGTGCTGGCCCACCTCAACCACCGGCTGGTGCAGATGGCGATGCGGCTGCTGCGCGCCGAGGTTTGGAGCGGCGAGGGGCGCAAGAAACTCAACCGCGTCACCGTCCGAGTCATCCCTGATCATGTGTCCACGACACCGCTCGCCATTGTCTACGGGCGCCTGGTGGTGATCGGCGGGGACAGCTACCGGCTCCACGAGGAGCTGATCGCGGCAGGCGGCGAGATCAGCCAGGGGCGCTTCCGCCGCTGGGGCGTGACCCAAGTGCAGGGGGCGATCGAGGCGATGACAACCCGCGAGGTCTCGGCGACGATGCGGGCCGAGCTGGCCGAGCTCTGGCCGAGTATTGAGGGGAATCTGCAGGCTGCGCTAGCGGCGCGGGCGAAGGAGCGCGCCGAGAGCCTCCAGCGGCTGCTTGATGAACGGCGCGACAAGGAGACTGCCGATATCACCCGCGTGCTGGAAGAGCTGGAGCGCACGATCCGCGCCGAGCTGGCCGAGATCGAGAGGCCGACCCGGCAGCTCGAGCTCCCGTTCGAGGATTTCAACGCCGCCGAGCGGGAACAGTACCGCCGCAACATCGACGCCCTGCGCCTCCGCCTCGACCAGATCCCAGGCGAGCTTGTCCAGGAAACGAAGGGCATCGCTGCTCGTTACGCCGATCCACAGGCCCGCCTCTTCCCCGTGGCGGTGATGTTCCTGGTTCCAAGTAGGTTGGCCTGATCCTAGACTTCATGGAGCATGACAATGCCATCAGACAACTCAGACATCCTCTCCATCGAACTGCTCCATCCTCTGGATGAGCCGCCAGCCTTCTTCCAGCGCTTGCAGCGCTCCGTGCTCAAAGCTCAATCATTGCGTGGGGCTGTCGCATATTGGACGGTGGCGCCTGATCTTGTAAGCCCGAGCCTCGCGCAGCTTCTGGCAACTCGGAAGAGCTTTCTCTGTGTTGATCTGCATCTACCTACAAGCGTCGAGATGCTCACTCAGCTCAACCAGAGTATCAAGGAACACGACGCCACTGGTAGGCACCTGTTTCTCCATCTGCGCGACCTGGAGGGCCAGACTGAAGTCTGGTCGGCAAATCGGGAGATGCCTCCTCATCTGCTACATACCAAAAGCCTGCTCTTCGACTTCGAGGACGGCACAGCAGAGGTATGGATCGGCAGCCATAACTGGACCCGGCGCGCATTGGTAGGTCTGAATGTCGAGGCCTCGTTTGTCATACGTATACCTCAGACAAGCAGGCTTTATCGACAGACACTTCGCATGTTGGAACAGATTCGAAGTCTCTGCCAACTGTTTAATCCCAGCGACGTGCACTACTATCGCTGGCTCCAAGGGCTGGAACAGACAGTGCCGATTCTTGAACTCGAGGGGCCCCAGGCCAATAAACTTGCCGATCAAGAATTGAAACTCTTCGGCACTGATAGAGCTGATTTCAAGCAACTTCACACAGTGGGCCACCAAATCTATCTGCGAGTTCACGATACCAGAACGAGGAAGGCATACCTCTATAAAGCCTCCATTGCTACTTCGAGCGATAGCGCCACTGACATTGAGCGGTTGGCCAATGGGCTGTACACGGAGCGTCAGCGTTACGTTGTTCGTCAGGGTCAACACCTACCCCACCTCGAACTGCCGCCCATTACACCGAATGAACGACCGAACGACGCGGCCTACTGCGCCACTATTGCTGTCCAGGAGCGTCTAGAAAAGGGCTATAGAGTAATTGACCCGCCGAGCAAGGATCGCTGGGTCTCCACTGACAATGACCCACTTCTCGATGCGCTGCACAACTATAGGCATCCGATTCTCGCTCGCGTCAGCGCCGAATATGGGACCGCAGTGGGTGAAGTGCTCGACAAGGTGACGATGCGTTTGCCTGCAAGCGCAGTACCACGGCGGGCTGCTCGCGCGAGTGCCACGACACGGCCAGCAGAGGATGAAGAGCAACTCCTCTTTTCTCGAAAGCTGCTTGAGGTGCCTGAGAAAGCCTAGAGGTAGTCCCCATGTCCATCGCCCGCCACCACGCCGAATGGCTCGCGTTGCTCGATATTTCCGGCCCATTCCTGGCGCTGCCGGTGCTCGCCCGTGTCTTCCCCCAAGGGCTCGACGCGCCGGACGCCGACGTGGCTCGCGAGTTGCGCCTGGCCTATGAGGAGTGGCTCGACAATAGCGGTGGGCTCCACGCCGATCCGGCCATTCACCGTACCTGGGTCGAGTGGGTGCTGCGGCGCGTCTTGGAGATGCCCGACGAGGTACTACGTGCCCGCCATGCCCTTTCTGCAGGCCAACCCTGGCCTTCGGTGCTCGTCGCGGAGCACGGCGAGGAGCTGCGCCCCGACTTCGTGATCGCAGAGCCGGGCGAGGATGGAAAGGCCCGTGTGCTGGTGGTCGTCGTCCCGCCCGGCCAGGGCCTCGAGAAACCCATGGCTCGCGCCGCCTGGCAGGCCTCGCCGGCTACCCGCATGATGACCCTGCTGCGCGGCGCGAAGGTGCGCCTCGGCCTACTCACCAACGGCGAGCAGTGGATGCTTGTCGATCGCCCCGACGACGAGAACGCCACCACCGGCTTCGCCTCCTGGTACGCCCGCCTCTGGCTCGAGGAGCCCCTGACCCTGCGCGCCTTCCGCTCGCTCCTCGGCGCCCGCCGCCTCTTCGGCGTGCCCGACAACGAGACGCTGGAGGCCCTGCTCGCCGAGAGCGCCGGCGACCAGCAGGAAGTCACCGACCAGCTCGGCTACCAGGTGCGCCGCGCCGTCGAGTTGCTCGTGCAGGCTCTCGATCTGGCCGACCAGAACGAGGGCCGCCGCCTGCTGCGCGATCTCCCCGAGGAGCGGCTCTACGAGGCGGCCCTCAGCGTGATGATGCGCCTGGTCTTCCTGCTCTTCGCCGAGGAGCAGAATCTGCTCCTGCTCGGCGACGATATCTACGACCGGCACTACGCCGCCTCGACGCTGCTCGGCGCCCTGCGCGAGGAGGCCGACCGCGTGGGTGAGGAGGTGCTGGAGCGCCGCTACGACGCTTGGGGCCGGCTCCTGGCGATCTTCCGCGCCGTCTACGGTGGCTTCCGCCACGACCGGCTGACCATGCCCGCCTACGGCGGCAGCCTCTTCGACCCCGACCGTTTCCCCTTCCTGGAGGGCCGCCCCGCTGGCAGTTCCTGGCTCGATACTCCCGCCAATCCGCCGCAGATCTCCAACCGGGTCGTGCTGCATCTGCTGGAAGCGCTCCAGATGCTGCAGGTGAAGGTGCGCGACGGTAGCCCGAAGGAGGCCCGCCGGCTTTCGTTCCGCGCCCTCGATATCGAGCAGATCGGCCACGTCTACGAGGGCCTGCTCGATCACACCGCCGTGCGCGCGCGGGAGCCCATCCTCGGCATTATCGGCACCCGCGAGCAGGAGCCGGAGATCGCGCTGGCGACGCTGGAGCAGGAGGCGCAGAAGGGCGAGCAGAGCTTCCTGGCCCTCCTCAAGGAGCAGACCGGCCGTTCGCCGAGCGCGCTCAAGAAGGCTTGGGCCGCCGCCCCCGACGCCTGGCGGGCCGCGCAACTCCGCGCCGCCTGTGGCAACGACGAGGCGCTCTACGCCCGCGTGCTGCCCTTCGCCGGGCTGGTGCGCGACGATGATTACGGCCGTCCCACCGTCATCCCGGCGGGCAGCGTCTATGTCACCGCCGGCGCCGAGCGCCGGGCCACCGGCACCCATTACACGCCCCGCTCGCTCACCGAGCCGATCGTCGAGCACACCCTGGAGCCGCTGGTCTATCACGGCCCCGCCGAGGGCCTGCCCCGCGACCAGTGGAAGTTGCGCCCCGCCGCCGATCTGCTGCGGCTGACGGTTTGCGATATGGCGATGGGCAGCGGCGCGTTCCTCGTCCAGGCCTGCCGCTACCTGTCGGAGCGGCTCCTCGAAGCGTGGAGGGATGCCGAGGGCGCGGAGGAAGGCCAGCGCCGCCTGGTGACGCCGGAGGGCTTCCCGACGCTCGACCCCGATGCGGCCATCCCGGCCGACCCGGCGGAGCGCCTGATCTTCGCCCGCCGGCTGGTGGCCGACCGCTGTCTCTATGGCGTGGATAAGAACCCGCTGGCCGTGGAGATGGCCAAGCTCTCGCTCTGGCTGATCACGTTGGCCAAGGGTCGGCCCTTCTCCTTCCTCGATCACGCCCTGCGCTACGGCGATTCGCTGCTCGGCATCGGCAATCTCGAACAGCTCACCCGCTGGTCGCTGCGGGTAGATCAGGCCGATTCCAAGCTCGATTGGGTGACTGGGCCGGTGGAGAAGGCGCTGCGCCAGGCCTTTGAGCTGCGCCGCGAGATCCGCACGGCGCCGGTGCTCGACGCCCGCGACGCCGAGCAGAAGCGCGATAAGCTGGCCAAGGCCGAGCGAGCCATGGCCCTGGTGCGTCTCGGCGCCGACCTGCTGGTGGCCGCCGCGCTCGCTCCCGATGCGAAGGCCCGCGAGGAGCGCCGCGGTCGTTTCCTCACCCGCTACGCGATGCTGCTGCGCGCCGCCGACGAGGGCCGGGATACCGCGTCCCTGGCGGCCGAGCTACGCCGCGAGGCGGATGCGCTCTTGCAGGGCCGCCGGCCCTTCCACTGGCCGCTGGAGTTCCCCGAAGTCTTCGACCCCGATTTGGGCGAGCGGCCTATCGAGCAGATGCTAGCAGATGCGAAGGCTGGCACCTTGAGTGCCGAGGCCACTTCGCCGGGCTTCAGCGCCATTGTGGGCAACCCGCCATTCCAGGGTGGCCAGCGCATTACCGGGGCGCTCGGCGTGCCGTACCGCGACTATCTCGTGGAGAACCTGGCCGGCGGCAAGCGCGGTTCCGCCGATCTGTGCGCGTACTTCTTCCTGCGGGTTGGAGCGGCGCTGCGCCCCGCGGGGATGGCCGGGCTGCTCGCCACGAACACGATCGCCCAGGGCGATACCCGCGAGGTTGGCCTCGACCAACTAGTCGCCAATGGTTTTACCATTCCCCGCGCCGTGCCCAGTCGGCCCTGGCCCGGCACCGCCGGCGTCGAAGTGGCTCACGTCTACCTGCGCCGCGGCGATTGGCGGGGCGGTTATGTGCTGGACGAGCGGCCGGCGCAAGGCATTACCCCATTTCTTACCGCGCCCGGCACCGCCCAAGGCAAGCCCTATCGCCTGAAGGCCAACGAGGGCAAGTCCTTCCAGGGCTCGATCGTGCTCGGCATGGGCTTCGTGCTCACCCCTGAAGAAGCCCAGGCCCTGATCGCCAAAGATCCGCGCAATCGCGAGGCGCTCTTCCCCTACCTCAACGGCGAAGATCTGAACAGCCGCCCCGACCAGTCGCCCTCGCGTTGGGTGATCAATTTCCACGACTGGCCTTTGGAACGGGCGGAAACCTACCCCGACCTGATGGCGATCGTTAGGGAGAAAGTCAAGCCCGAACGAGAGAAACAAAACGACAAGGGCGGGCGCGAGATATGGTGGCGTTTCTTACGGCCACGCCCCGAGCTATATGCGACGATCGCAGGGATGGAGCGGGTGCTGGCGATTCCTCGTGTGTCAAAACATCTAATTGCAGCTTGGCAACCTATCGAGCAAGTTTTCTCTGATGCACTTGGCATCATTGCCTCTGATAAGCATGTAATGTTCTCATTAGTGCAAAGCACCTTTCACGAAGAATGGGCGCGGGCACAAGGCTCGACGCTCGAAACTCGGATGCGCTACACGCCCACCGACTGCTTCGAAACCTTCCCCTTCCCTCCCGGCTACGAGCCAGGGCGGCAGCCCGACACCCGATCCCCGACACGCGATCCCCTCGACGCCATCGGCGAGCGCTATCACGAACACCGCCGCCAGATCATGCTCGCCCGCCAGGAGGGCCTCACAAAAACGTATAACCGCTTCCACGATCCCCGCGAACACGCCGCAGACATCGCGGAGCTGCGGCGGCTGCACGTGGAGATGGACTACGCGGTAGCGGCGGCATACGGGTGGACGGACTTGGATCTGGGGCACGGCTTCCACGAGACGAAGCAGGGGCTGCGCTACACCATCAGCGAGGCGGCGCGGCGCGAGGTGCTCGACCGGCTGCTGCGGCTGAACCACGAGCGCTACGCGGAGGAAGTTGCGGCGGGGCTGCACGACAAGAGCGCGAAGAAGGCCGCGAAGGGCGCCGGCGCGGCGAAGCCCGGCGCGAGAGCGAAGGCGACAGCGAGCAGCAGCGCGGCGACGCCCCAGCTTCGCATCGACTTCGGCGAGGCGCCGGCCGCCACACCGGCGCCCACGGGCAACGGGGACGATCGGGCCTACATCCAGCTCAAAGCGCTCCTCGCCCAGCGCAGCTCCCTGAGCAACGGCGAGGTCAAGGCGGCCCTCGGCGTGGACGGCGCGACGGCGCGGCGGCTGCTCCAGCGCCTGGTGGACGAGAAGGTCGCGGCGGTCGTGGGGCAGAAGCGGGGGACGCGGTATGTCTGGCGGAGGTAGAGCGCGAGCCCGCACCGGGCAGTTGATAGATCAAGGCGAGAAGAGCGGCACATGACATCATCGACCTATGACCTGACTACTCGCATGGCCGAGCAGATCGCCCGTTGGGAGCACGCCGGCGACCGCAGGGCGATCTTCCTCGCCTGCTACCGGCTCATGACCGCCAACATGCTCCGCGGCGTCGCACAGGGCCGCTTCCGCGATAACCGCTGGGTCGGCGCGCTGATCGAGAACTTCGCCGAGTACTACTTTGTCGCCCTCGATGCCTACGAGGGCGGCTCCGGGCTGCTCCCCGCCGTGTGGCGGCGCGCCCACGACCTCGCCCAGCTCCCTACAACCACCGTTATCCAGAGCCTACTGATGGGCGTCAACGCCCACATCAACTGCGACCTGGTGCTCGTGCTAGACGATATGCTCACCCCAGAGTGGGCCGGACTTGCACCCGCCGTCCGCGCCGAGCGCTACCACGACTACTGCATGGTCAACGCAGTGATCGCCGAGACGATCGACGTGGTGCAGGACCAGGTGGTGGAGCCCTACGCCCGGGCGATGGACTTGGTGGACCGGCTGTGCGGCCCGCTCGACGAGTGGTGCACGGCGCGGCTGATCCGCAACTGGCGCGCCGACGTGTGGCGCCGCGCCCTGGCCATCATCGAGGCCGATAGCCCCGCAATACGCCAGGCGCTCCGCGCCCAGGGCGACGCCGTGGCCCTGCGCCGCATCGAGCTGCTGGAGTGGGGCGGCGAGCTGGGCGCCAGGGTCTTCGGCTACCCGCTGCGCTACCTCAGCCGGCTGCGCCTGATCTGAGCCCGCGGGCCGCTGAAGCCCTACGCCCGAGGACGTGTCCACGCCCTGAAAGCAGTCGGAGTGCTTATCATGTCGGCTGAGTCAGACGAACTGCGCCCCGAGTAGCTCGACCGCATCCTCGCCTTCCTGCCGATCTTCGAGCGGCCCGGCTACTCCTTTGGCGAGTCGCGCGTGCAGCGGGGCTTCTTCCCGTTCTGGGCCCAGAGCCCAGAGGCGCTCTACCGCGAGCGGTTCATCGTCCCGTTCGACTGGGGCGGCTGGGCGGACGAGGCCCGCCGCTACACAGAGGGCGGCGAGGCCGCGCTGGCGACCGCGGACCGCGCCACCCTGCGCAAGCTGCTCACCACCTACGTCCGCGCCGACCGCTTCGCGGCGGGCACCCTCGCGGCCCAGTTTCAGAGCGGGCAGATCGCCGCGATCCTGCGCCGGCTCAGGCAGATCCGGGACGAGCTCGCCGCGCATCCGTAGAGCTCACGCAAAGCCGCAAAGGCGCAGAGGGGCCGGACATCCTTGGCGCCTCCGCGGTTTGGCGTGAGATCCTAGCGGGGCTTCACGCGCACGCAAAGGGGCCAGATCTTGAATGAGAACACCGTCGCCACGCTCGTCGTCGATGCCGCCTACCGCGTCCACACGCACTTCGGGCCCGGCCTGCTCGAGTCGGCCTACCAGGCGATGCTCGCCCACGAGCTGCGGAAGCGCGGCCTGGGCGTGGCGTGCGAGCAGCCCATCCCGCTCGTCTATGACGGGCTCACCCTGGACGTCGGCTACAAGGCCGATATGGTGATCGAGGCTCTGGTGATCGTCGAGCTGAAGGCCGTCGAGCAGACGGCGCCCGTGCACAAGCGCCAGCTCCTGACCTACCTGAAGCTGGCGGACAAGCGCCTGGGGCTCCAGATCCACTTCGGCGCCGCGCTGATCAAAGACGGGGGCCACCGCGTGGCGAACGGCTTGTAGCCCGGCGCCCCTTGGCGCCTCCGCGGCTCTGCGTGAGCATCGCATCGCCTTGAGGCAGGGTTCACGCTCGATTGAGGTGATGGCTATGAGAGCTCTCCAGCGCGAACTGCGGGTCGCCTTCTCGCCGCGCGCGCAGCCCTGGTGGTTCCGGCTGCTCAAGTGGGGCGCCTTCATCTTCCTGGCGGCCCGCTACCGGCAGCGCCCGTGGTACCCCTACGTCGCCGGCGCGTTCCTCCTCGGCGGCCTGGCGCTCCATCTGCTATACCGCTGGAAGACGCGGGGCTGGACGCGGGCCTGGGGCGGGTGGTCAGATATCCCCGAAGCGTAGGGCTGCCTGGGCGCGCCAGCGGCCGAGCGGGCCGTAGGCCGGATCGTCTCCCTCCACGCCACTCGCATCCGCGCCGCTGGCACGAGGCCGGGCTTGCCGAGGACGCAGCGCGGAGCGGCAGCGACGAATCACGGGTGCGATTCAACGAATCGCAGATGCGACTCGACGAATCACGGGTGCGAGAGCAGGCCCAGGGCGCGCAACTCGTCGCGCAGGGCCTCCGGCCCGACGTAGTGGTGGCCCGCGATGCCGAGGCGCCGGGCGGCCTCGACGTGGCCCGGCGTGTCGTCGATGAAGAGCGCCTCCTCGGGGGCGGCGACGCCGGCCGCGGCGAGGGCGGCGCGGAAGATCGCGGGGTCCGGCTTGGCGGCGCCGACCACCGACGAGTTGACCACGTGGTCGAACGCCCCGTCGAGGCCGAGCCGGCGCAGGTCGTCCGGGAGGCGCGAGGTGGCGTTGGTGACGAGCACGACGGCGGCGCGCGCGCGGCACGCGGCGATCAGCTCCAGGGCAGCCCGGTCGACCTCACCGCACGGGGCGGACCACCAGGCCACGGCGCCGGCCGCGTCCGCCCCCGGGAACTCCAGCGCGAGCTGGTCGCGGATCTGGGCGCGCCAGACCTCGTCCCGGATCCGCCCGGTGATCGCGGGCTGCAGCCGCTCCGGGGCGAAGGCGACCCGGCGGACGCTGCCCGGGGGCAGGCCGAAGGATGCCTCGGCCGCCGGGTCCTCCTGCTGATGCCAGAGCCGGATGACGCCGTCCAGATCGACGAGCAGGGTGCGAACCATGGCTGTCCTCTCAGGGTGAGGCGGGCCGCCGCAACGGCCCGCAGGGTACGGGCGAACGCCTCAGCCGGCCTCGCGCCACGCCTCGACGAGAAAGCCGCCGCCAAGGGCGATGCGGACGAAGTGGAGCTCATCGAAGCCCTCGTCGCGGCGCGGCCACTCCAGCCGCTTCCGCGTGCCGCCGATGGCCTTCGCGGGCACCTGCTCCGCCTGCGGCCGGCCGGCGTTGCGGGGGATACTGGCGGGG
>CALJIC010000328.1 GCA_937974195.1 uncultured Roseiflexaceae bacterium
TCCGCCCCCTCGCGCTCCCTCGACCGGGGTGTAGCCCCACGGCCCCCTCGCGCTCCCTCGGTCGGGGAACACCCCTACTGCCTCACACGTCGCAGCGTGCGTGCTGCTGCGAGGCGGGCTCCGCCCCCTCGCGCTCCCCCGGTGGGAGGGCCTAGCAGCCCTCCCACGCCCACCCGCAAGCGATGCCGCCTCCTCCGCACTCCCCGTTGTCATGCCTCCGCACACCGGCCACCCAGCCAAACCTCACCGGCGCACACACGCCAGCGCAGGCTGCCCGATCTATGGATCTATGTGCCGGCCGCAGGCTGTGCTCCCGTACCGGCTTGCGTCGATCAGAGGCTGTACCTTCGTGTCAGCTTGCGCACGAGCTGTCGCCGGCAACCCAGCCGCGACGTGCATTCCAGCAGCTGGGCATGACAACGGGCGTGGCGCACCGTTCGCGCCCCCTTTGGGGTTCGAAGGGGCGAAGCCCCTCGCGGGGGTGCCGGGGGCTGGCCCCCGGCCGCCTGCCGCGCGCAGCGGCAGCCCACTCTGAAGCTGGCCCAGCTTGAAAGTCTGCCGCACCAGGCGCTATCCTGAACCGCCCGCCGCGCGCAGCGGCAACCCACTCTGAAGCTGGCCCAGCTTGAAAGTCTGCCGCACCAGGCGCTATCCTGAACCGCCCGCCGCGCGCAGCGGCAGCCCGGACTGTAGCTGCTCCAGCTTGAAAGTCTGCCGCGCGCAGCGGCACACACATCCCCCGCTCGACAGCAGTCGAGAATGAGCGCCCGCCGCGCGTAGCGGCAGCCCACACTGAAGCCAGCCGGTCCGGCTAGGACGCCCGCCGCGCGCAGCGGCCCCCGAGCCGCGACGCGCATTCCAGCAGCTGGGCATGACAACGGGCGTGGCGCACCGTTCGCGCTCCCTTTGGGGTTCGAAGGGGCGTAGCCCCTCGCGGGGGTGCCGGGGGCTGGCCCCCGGCCGCCTGCCGCGCGCAGCGGCAGCCCGGACTGTAGCTGCTCCAGCTTGAAAGTCTGCCGCGCGCAGCGGCACACACATCCCCCACTCGACAGCAGTCGAGAATGAGCGCCCGCCGCGCGTAGCGGCCCCCGAGCCGCGACGTGCATTCCAGCAGCTGGGCATGACAACGGGCGTGGCGCACCGTTCGCGCCCCCTTTGGGGTTCGAAGGGGCGAAGCCCCTCGCGGGGGTGCCGGGGGCTGGCCCCCGGCCGCCCGCCGCCCCAGGTCACGGGCGGTCCGCGCTCGCGGCCGCGCCGGACGGCGAGATCGCCACCGACGCGGTCATGTTCCAGCGCAGCCGCGCGTCGAGCACATCCGGCAGCACAACCACGCGGTAGACGATGTCGCCCTGGTGATTCTCGCCCAGCTCCTTGACGCGCACCACGCGCCCGTCCAGCGTGACCCCCGGCAGCGCGTCGAACGTCAGCGCCGCCCGGTCGCCCGCGTGGACCTGCGCGATGCTCAGCTCGGTCAGGTCGGTCGTCTCGACTTGCCAGGAGGCTGTGTCGGCGAGCTGGGCCACCGCGGCGTTCGCGCTGATCGCCTCGCCGGCCCGCACGTCGAGCGCGGCGACCAGCCCGTCGAAGGGCGCCCGCAGCTCGGTCTGGTCCAGCTCAAGCTGCGCCGCGTCGCGCTCGGCCCGGGCGGCGTCCACCTGCGCCTCCAGCGCGGTCAGCTCGCTCGGCTGCGGCGGCGATGTGATGCGCGCGAGGTTCGCCTCGGCGGCGTCGACGCCGGCCTGCGCGGCGGCGATCTGGTCGGCGCGCTGCGGCCCGCTCAGGCGAGCCAGGCTGGCGCGCGCCTGCGCCAGCTGCGAGCGCGCCTGCGCGACCTGCTCGCTCGCCACCACGCTGGCGGTGCGCTCCAGGTTCGCCTCCGCGCCCGCGACGCTCGCCTCGGCCGCCTGCAGCCCGCTGACCTCCGCCTGGCGCGCGCTCTCGGCCGCCACCTGCGCCTGCTGGACGGCGAGCTCGGCGCTGTGCAGCTCGCGCTCGGCCCGCACGAGCGCGTCGCGGTACTGCTGCCTCTGCGTGTCGTTGAGCTTGTTGGCCTTTGTCTCCTTGGGGCTCGCCGCGTCGGGGATGCGCGGGCTGATCGGGTCGGTCCCGTGCGCCTCGACGTGCTCCCAGTGCCACCTGGCGGTCGAGTAGGCCGCCTGCGCCTGCACGAGCCGGTCGGCGGCCTGGCTGAGCTGCAGCTCGGCGGTGGTCTTCCCCGCCGACAGCTGGTCGCGCTGTGCGGCAAGGCTGGCCTGCGCCTGCTCGAGCTGCGCCTGGACGGCGCGCACGTCGGCGCTGTCGGCGCCCGCGCGCAGCCGCAGCAGGGTCGCCTGGGCCGCATCGAGCTGCGCCTGGACGGCCGCGACGTCCTCGGGCGTCACGCTCGACAGCGTCTGCCTGAGCTGCGCCTGCGCCTGGCGAAGCTGGGCCTCCGCCGCATCGACCTCCTCCTGCCGCGGGCCGTCCCTCAGATCCTGCAGGCGCGCCTCGGCCGCCTTGAGCTGCGCCTCGGCCCGCGCCAGGCTCACCGCCTTGGCGGCCGGGTCGAGCCGCGCGATCACCTGGCCGGCGGCGACCGCGTCGCCCTCCTCGACCAGCACCTCGGCGACCGTGCCGCCGGTCGGGAAGCTGAGCGCCGCGCGCTGCGCCGGCACCACCTGCGCCTCGGCGATGATGGTGTCCGCGGTCGTGACCGGCGTTGCCTCGACGCTGGGCGCAGCCACCTGCGCATCGCCGCAGGCGGCGAGCAGGCCGGCGAGCCCGGCGACCACGGCGGTTCTCAGGACTAATCGCTTCATCGGAGTGCTCCTTGCTACCCCTCGTAGGCCAGCACATCGCGCACCGTCAGGCGCGCGGCGTTCCAGGCCGGCAGCGCGCTCGCCAGCGCCGCGAGGATCACCACCACGCCGAGCCAGATCGCCAGGCCGCCCAGCGAGAAGACGAAGTCCAGCGGCATCTGTATGAACGACACCCCGACCGCCTCGCTCAGCAGCAGGCTCAGCGGCAGCGCGAGCAGCGCGCCGATCGCCCAGCTGAGCACGCCGATCAGCACGCCCTCGGCGATCACGATCCGCAGCACGGCGCCGTTCGTCGCGCCGATCGCGCGCAGCACGCCGATCTCGCGCGTGCGCTCGAGCACGTTGATGCTCATCGTCCCCATCAGCCCCAGCCCGCCGACGGCCGCTAGCAGCAGCGCCATGACCATCAGGAGGCTCACGATCAGGCCGAACTGGGTGCCGATGTTCTGGCGCACCTCGTCGAGCGTCTCCGAGCCGCTCATGTGAATGCCGGCCGCCTTGAAGCGCTCGTTGAGCTCGCGCACCACCCGCTCGCTCGCCGCCCGGTCGTGCTGGCTGGTCACCACCTGAAGCCAGCTCACGCGGCCCGGGCGCCGCGTGATGTGGGCCAGGTAGTCGTAGCTGACGATCGCCCGCGGCCCGGACAGGCCGCCCTGGTAGATCCCGACGATGCGCCAGGTCAGCTCGCGCTCGCCGTACTTCAGCACCACATCGTCGCCGACCGCCAGGTCCGGCTCGTTTCTGAGCGCGTCGGTGCTGATCACGATCGCGTTCTGGTCGCCCGGGACGAGCCAGCGGCCGGACAGCACCGTCGCGTTGATCAGGTCGTTGTCGTGGCGCGTGCCGATCAGGCCGATATCCTCGCTCTGGTTGCCGTCCGGGCGGACGCGGCGCATGGCGGTGTAGGCGATCGGCTCGACCCGCACCACGCCCGGCACCGCGCGCGCCTCCTGCGCCAGCAGCTCGAACCGGTACGGGCGGTCGAAGTACGCGATCAGGTCGTGGCGCCAGAACGTGAAGATCTTCTGCTCGGCCGTCAGGAACAGCCCCTCGCGCACGCTGAACACGCTGATGAAGGTCGCCCCGCCGAGGGTCAGCGTGGTCAGCGTCAGCGCCAGCCGGCTCTTGCGCCGGAAGGTGTTGCGCAGCGAGAGCAGCAGCGGCCGCGAGAGGGCGTGCACGCGCTCCAGCAGCCGGTCGATCCGCCCGCTGCCGAACCGGCCCCGCCCGAGGCCGTAGCTGCCCAGCGCCTCGCGCACCGTCAGGCGCGCGCCGCCCAGCACCGGCCAGAGCGCCGCCAGCAGCGGGACGACCAGCCCGGCGCCCACTTCGAGCGCCAGCACGCGCGGCGGCGTGGTGTAGTCGATGATATCGAAGTTGATCAGCCGCGCCAGGTACTCGGTGAAGCCGAACGCGCCCAGCGCGCCGAGCGGCACCGCGACCAGCAGGGCCAGCAGGCCGTAGACCAGCACCGTGGCCAGGTACATGCCCACGATCTGGCGCGTCGTCGCGCCGATCGCCTTCATCACCCCGATCTGGCGCACCTGCTGGGTCAGCAGCGCGCCGATCGTGTTGACCACCAGGAAGCCGCTGAGCAGCAGCGCCATCGCCCCGAGCACGCCGAGGATGAGCAGCATGGGCTGGATGGCCGAGTCGGCCGGGTGCTTGCCGGGGATGGGCACGTAGGCGAAGGTGACGCTGTAGCCGCCGCGCTCGATCTTGTCCCGCACCAGGCTGACCACCCTGCCCACGCCGTCGCGGTCGAGCGACGTGTCCGTGAGGGTCAGCAGCAGCGAGGAGTAGCGGTGCGAGCCGCCCAGCCACTCGAGCGTGTCGAAGGTGACGAAGCCGTCGACCACGCCGGTGAAGGACGCGGGCGGCATGTTCATGTTGTGGGCGGTGCCGGCGATCCGGACCGAGCGCCGCGTGCCGTCCGGCAGCTCGACGATCACGCTGTCGCCGATCTGCGCGTTCGTCAGGTAGAGCGACGAGCGCTCGATCAGGATCTCGCGCTTGCGCGGCGGCCAGGCGCCCTGCTGGGGCGCGATCTTGTTCACGCGGATGGCGTGGAAGTCGGGCAGGGCCTGGATGTTCAGCGTGCGCCAGCTCTCCGGCCCGACGCTCAGCCGGACGCTCACGCCCCCCCGGCCCTCGGCCTCGTCCACCTGCGGCATGCGCCGGATGGTGTTCACCAGCTCGTCGTCAAACGCGGAGACGCCGAGGATCGCGGCCGGCGGCTCGATCGCCAGGTAGCTGGCCTCCATGTCGCGCGTCAGGATCTCCTGCGTCCCGGCGATCATGCCGACGGCGAAGACGCCGATAGCGATCGACAGGATCACCACGGCGGTGCGGGTTTTGTAGCTCCACAGATCGCCCAGTATCTTTCGCCAGCGCGGGCTACCCATGCCGCTTCACCCCCTCCCCGGCCTGGCGCGCAGCCAGGTTCTCGGCCGCGCGCTGGTCGGCAACCTCGTCGATCGCCGCGGCGGTTGAGGGTGACTCGGCCACCAGGTGCCTGAACTCGTCGCGGTCGAGCGCGACGACGTCGACGCCGGTGGTGGGGCTGGCGCGAACGGTGGCGTTGTGCGTGCCGCCGCGCAGCAGCGCGATCTCGCCGAAGTACTGGCCCACGCCCATCGTCGTGACGACCATCTCCGAGCCGCCCGGCTGCTGGAGCACGATGTCGACCTGCCCCTTGGCGATGATGAAGAAGTTGTCCGGCGGCGTGCCCTCGTGAATGACCACCGCGCCGGGCGGGTACGAGCGCACCTCGATGTTGTGGGTCGCCCAGATCAGCTGCTCCTCGGTCAGCGTCGGCAGCGCCCGCGCCAGGTACTCGTTGATCACCCTGCCATCGGCGATGGTCACGGTGCGCGTGACCCGCTTGGCCAGGTCCTGGTCGTGCGTGACCATCAGGATCGTCTTGCCCTGGCCGACCAGCTGCTCGAACATGCGGAAGACCGACGCGGCGGTCCTGCTGTCGAGGTTGCCGGTGGGCTCGTCGGCGATCAGGATCGGCGGGTCGTTGGCCAGGGCGCGGGCGATCGCCACGCGCTGCTGCTGCCCGCCCGAGACGGCCGACGGCAGCTTGTGGGCGTGCTCGGCCATATCGACCTGCTCGAGGAGCGCCATGGCCCGCTCGCGGCGCTCGCGCGACGTGTACATGCCGCAGAAGTCCATCGGCAGCATCACGTTCTCGACGACCGAGAGCGCCGGCAGCAGCTGGAAGAACTGGAAGATGATCCCCAGGTTGCGCCCGCGCCAGGGGGCCATCCGGCCCTCGGAGAGGGTGTGAACGGCGGTATCGCCCACCAGCACCTCGCCGGAGGTGGGCCGGTCGATGCCGGTGATCATGTTGAGCAGCGTCGACTTGCCGCTGCCCGACTTGCCGATGATGCCCACGAACTCGCCGCGCCCGATCGCCAGATCGACGCCCTTGAGGGCGGTGAACGTGCCCGCGGCGCTCTCGTAGACTTTCAGCACGTCGCGCAGCTCGATGAGGTGATCGTTGCCGTGCCGGTAGCCCGTGTCCGCCGCGCGGGGCGCGCTCGAACGGCCCCTCAGCCAACGCCCGAACATACGCACCTCCTCACCCACGTGGCCGCCGCCCGCTCAGGCCGGCAGCGAGCCGAGCAGCTCGTCCAACAGCCGCTCCACCAGACGCCGGTCGGTCGCCGTGTCGCAGAATCCAATCGCGAAGGTCATCACTTCGCGAAATGTGCTGACGGTGAGCAGCAGGCCGGGCGGGAACATCACAGTGCCGAGGCCGTAGGCGTCGGCCACCGCAAGCTCGCCGAAGTCCACCAGCCGCTCGTCGATGACGCCGACGTTGGAGAGGAACGGCGCGGCGCTCCCGGCCGGCGCCATGCGGCGCACGAATTGCTCGAGCCCCGTGCGCGCCAGCGCGAGGGCGGGAACGGCCAGCAGCTCGGCCAGCGCCGCCAGCGTGAGGCCGCGGCCGCTCGACTTCAGCGCCCGCATCGCCGCGTGGACGCGCCGCAGCGTGTCGTCGAAGGGCGCGCCCGGCTCATAGGCGATGGTGACGTCGGCGCTGTTCGACAGATTGCATACGGGCGGCGCCTGGCCCGGAGCGAGGTAGCGGCGCAGATCGATCGGCACCCCGACGGTGAGCTGCCCGGGGCGAGCGCCGACCGTGGCGTGCAGCGCCTGGTAGAGCGCCGCAAGGAGGAGATCGGTGACGCTCACCTGGTGTGCGCGGCTCCAGGCGCGCAGCGCGCGCACGCGCTCAGGGCCGATTCGGCGCAGGGCGAACGCCGGGCCTGCGCGGGCCTCCCCAGTCGCGATCGGCCCCCAGCCCTCTCTGCGCGCGGGGAGCCGGGCGGAACCGAGCGCCATAAGCATGCCCATCAGACCGGCGCGCCGGAGCACGTGGCCCTGCCCGCGGCTGGCGAGATTCGGGCGCGGCCGGTAGCCGGGACACACGGCCAGCTCGCGATAGATCGCCGCCAGGGTCACCAGAAACTGCAGCATCCCGAGGCCGTCCGCCGCGAAGTGGTGCAGCTTCACGATGAGCGTGTCGGTGTCGGAGCGCAGGAGGCAGGCTGCCGCCGCCGGGCCGGCGAACACGTCCATCGGGGCCACGAGGAAGCGGTCCAGCTCCTGGTCGAGCGTGCGCTGGTCGGCGCACGCGACCACCTGGCACAGCGCTAGATCATCCAGGTCGGCGCGCCGCTCCCAGGCGAAGCGCCCGCGGCGCCGGACGAAGCGGCACCCCACGACCGGCTCGGCGTCGAGGGTGAGGCGGAGCGCGCGCTGCAGCCGCCCGGCGTCCAGCTGCCCATCGAGGCGGAGCACGCAGCGCAGCTGTGAGTCGGAGAGCGGGCCGAACAGGAACGACAGCTGGTCGAGCGCCACCGCCGGGAGGCGCGCGGGTATGGCGGGGGGAGCGGCCGATCGTACCGGCAGATGTATCGCCATAGCGGGCTCGTTGTCCGGTGCGACCTGAGAACCGCAGGCGGGCCTCTGCGCTGCGCCCGTTCATCCGCCCACGTGCGATGCCCCAGAACTGCACTGGCTCGGGAATGCCGCCTCGGTGCGCGCGCAGGGATCACGCCGGCGCGCCTCGGCGGGCAAACCACGCTGCTATCTACTTCCAACGTGAGACACGGTTCGGCCAACAAGTTCTCGCGGGCGACCAGCCGCCGGCGCGACCACGTGCGCCCGGGCGCGCCCAAGCGGCGCGATCGAGCGCAGACGGGGACCGGGCGACCGGCCGCACAGCGCCGGCAGAGCCACCCGCGATGACCCCCGCCTGTCAGCTCGAAGCGATGCGGGACGACTTTAGAGAGGCAGAGCTGCTAGGGATGGAGAGGAACGATGAGCGAGGATCGGCCCATCTCTATATCGGGACGAGTGTAGCACTGCGGGGCAGCGCGTGGAGGGATGAAACGACAACGCAGGGGCGAGAAGTCCGCACCTGATGGGCACGTACCGCCCGCATCAGTGACCGGTGCGCTCGTCTCCCTGATCTCTCAGCTGCAAGTGCAGGATGGGGTAGGGCTTTCCCGTGCCATCGAGCTCGGAGCGCCCGGCGATCACAAACCCCTGGTGCAGATAGAAGCCCACGGCCTGCTCGTTCTGCTCATTCACATCGAGCGAGGTTGCGCCGAACGCCGCGATCGCATGGCTGAGCAGCCGGCCCCCTGCGCCCTTGCCGCGCCTGTGGATGCAGGAACAGCATCTCGACTTTGCGGTCTGCCACGGCGATAAAGCCGGCGACCAGGCCCTGCTCGTCGCGGACGCAGGCGAGGTGCGGAATGTTGGGCAGGGCATCTCGCACCAGCGGCTTGAAGAACTGAATATCGTCCTCCGTCACGAAGGTGTGGGTCGCGCGAACCGATGCCTCGCGCGAACCGATGCCTCCCGCACCTCGACCGCCCGCGGGTAATCTTCCGCGTCCATCGAAAAGATGCCCGGTTGCAGCTGCATCTGCTCGCACTCCTCGCGCCGCGAAGCGTCACAGATAGCCGTTGTGCGGCCGCTCCCACTACAGAAACGGCAGCCGATGATGGAACCGCCCGATCAGGCGCTGGGTGAGGCCCGGGAAGAAGCGGGTCATCAGATCGATCACGTAGGTGTCGCTCCCGATCAGCACGCGCGCCTGCCTGCGCGCAACCCCGGCGACAATGCGCTGGGCCACATGGTCGAGCGGAATGCCTCGCTGCGCGACAAAGCGCGCCTCCAGGTCGCGTTTGTGTGGGTCGGTCGCTCGTGAGCTGCGGATGAGCTCAGTATCGACGGCGCCCGGGTAGACGCAGGTGACACTGATGCCCGATCCGTGGAGCTCGGCTCGCAGCGCCTCGCTGAAGCCGCGGATCGCAAACTTCGTCGCGCAGTAGGCTGTTTTCGACGGAAGCCCGACCAAGCCGAAGTCGCTCGCGATATTGACCACGTAGCCGTATCCGCGCTGCCGGAAGATCGGCAGGAAGTACCGGCAGCCGTAGATGGCGCCCCACAGGTTGATATCGATGATCCAGGTGAGATCGACGAGCGAGTAGTGCTCGAAGGGGCCGGCCAGCGAGACGCCGGCGTTGTTGATCAGGATGTCGACGCGCCCGTGCTGCTGCAGGACATCCTCGGGCAGCTGGCGCATCTGGTCGTGGTCGGCGACATCGACGACGTGGCACGAGACGCGCCGCTGCGGCGAGCGCAGCTGCTGCGCGACATCGCGCATGCCGTCCGCATTCAGGTCCACCAGCGCGAGATGGCAGCCGCACTGCGCCAGATGGAGCGCCAGCGCGCGACCGATGCCACTCGCTGCGCCAGTGATCACACAGACGTGATCGGGAAACGACGCCATTTCACCCCTCGCGCCAGCAGCACCCCGGATGCGCGACATTCGCCTACGGCTCGCCCCGCCGCGCGACGAACACCATCACCCGGCTGTCGTCGGTCAGGGGGCCGCCCTCCCAGTCGCCGTAGACGTGCTCGACGGCAAAGCCGCAGGCGGCGAGCGAGCTGCAGATCTCGTCGCGCGTGCGGAAGCGGAGCACGCTGTCGATAACCAGCACCTCGCCGGTCGCGAGGAAGACGTTGTGGCCCTGGAAGTGAACGCGGCCGTCGCGCACCTCCACCACCTCGAGCCACTCCTCCAGCGGCCCGGACGGCGTCTCCATTCTGGTGAAGGTCTGCGCGCGGTTCCACTGCTCCCAGGCGCGCGCCGCCGGGTTGCGGCTCTCGAAGGCCAGGACGCCGCCCGGACGCAGCGCCCGGCGCAGGTCGCGCAGCGTCGCGAGCCAGACCTCCTCGTCGAGAAAGATCTGCGCGACGTTGCCCGTCATCACGGCGAGGTCGGCGCCCCACGCCTCGAGCGCGCTGCTGTCGCCCACGATCCACCGGACCCGCTCGGCGCCCGGGCCCCGGCGCGCCACCGCGAGCATCGCCGGGGAGGGGTCCACGCCGAAGACGCGGCGCTCGCCGCGGGCGAGCTCGCGCGTGAGCAGGCCGGTGCCGCAGCCGAGATCGACGATGACCTGCGCCTGCAGGCTGTCGGCGAGGCGCAGGTAGAACTCGGTGTCAGCGCCGCGGGGGTTCGCCGCGTCGTACAGCTCGACGAGGCGCGGGTCGGTGTACTCAAGGCCGAGGTTCATGCCCTAGAGTATAAAACCGGCCACAGCGGCTGTCTAGCAGCGCGGCTGCTCCGCGGGGAGGCGGCTAGGCGGGGCGCGGCGGAAGCTGCCGGCCGTTGCGCCCGCCGCCGCTCCCTGCGTACGGCGCGCCCGGCGCCCAGTCCGTCGCCGGCGGGGCCTCGAAGCTCGCCAGCGGCAGCCGCACCACGCAGCGGTGCGCGTCCGAGCGGTACGCGGCCTCGCACAGCTCCAGCGCCGCCAGCGAGCGCTCGGCGTCGGCGTAGCTCGGCGCGCCGGCGTCGATCTGATCGGCGAGCTGCTCCAGGTAGATCTGGTGTCCCGGCAGCGCATCCGGCGCCACGTCGACCGTCGCGCCGCCGGGGTGCTCGGCGCTGATGATGCGGTAGCGGCTCTCCCAGCCCCAGAACTCGATCGCCCCCGCCTCGCCGATGAGCCGGAACACCACGCCCTTCCCGGGCGGAAGGATCGCCACCTCGTCGCCGGTGTGCATCACCACCCGCACGCCGCCGCGCGTCTGCGCGCTCGTCACCGCCGCAGTCTCCACCTGGAACCCGTCGCGGTAGGTGCGCGTCGTGGTGTCGCAGGCGCACTGCACCCAGGCGACCGGGTCGCCCTCGGTGAGCGCCAGGAAGTAGTTCAGCCAGTGGATGCCGGCGTTGATGATGTCCCACTGGTCGGACTCGATCTCCACCAGGCGCAGCGCCCCGATCGTCCCCTCCCGCACCAGCCTGAGCACCTCCCGGCTGTGCCGCGCCACCAGCAGCCCGTGCGGGACAACCATCGGCAGCGAGCGCCGCCGCACGGCGTCGAGGATCGCCCTGCCCTCGGCCAGCGTCGGCGCGAGCGGCTTCTCGACCAGGATGCCTCGCAGCGGGGTGGCGAGCGCGTCCAGCGCGACCTCCGCGTGGCTCGGGGCGTAGGTCGCCACACACACCACGTCCACCGGGCAGGCCGCGAGCAGCTCCCGGTGGGTCGCGAAGGTGCGCAGCCCGGGGTAGCGCCGCGCCATCTCCTCCCGGACCTCGGCGCGCAGGTCGGCCAGGGCGACGAGCTCGAAGCGGGGCGAGGCGGCGAGCGCCGCGAGGCTCAGCTGGCCGCCGCTCCCGCCGCCGATCACGGCAGCGGTGTACACAGGTGGCATCGAAATCCTCCTCTCTTGTGCCGCAGCGCGGAAGCGACGCGGCCCGATCGTAGCCCAGTTCAACCTTTCGATAGATGCCCGGCCCGCGGGTTTATCCCTACTATCTGACTAGGGCGCCGTGTCCCCGCGCTCGAGCGGACGGGCGGGCGGCGCTCGAAAGGGGGAACCGATGAACACACTGTCTCAGCGCGACCTCCAGCAGCACGTGATGATCCTCGGCTGGCTCTTTGTCGTGGGGAACATCTTCTACCTGGCGGTCGGCGCCTTCATCTTTGTGCTCCTCACCGGGGTCGGGGCGACGAGCGGTGAGCCCGAGGCACTGGCTGTGCTCAGCATCGTGGGCACCTCGGTCGGCATGCTCCTGGGCGTGCTCGCCATCCCCGGCCTGTTCGCGGGCTACGGGCTCCTGGCGAAGAAACCCTGGGCGCGCGTCCTGGCGATCGTCGTCGGCATCCTCGGCGTCGTCAACGCCCCGCTCGGCACGGTGATCGGCCTCTACGCGTTCTGGGTGCTCACCCAGCCTGGCGCCGCCGAGTACTTCGCGGAGCCGGCCCCTGCCTGAGCCTTTGTCGGCGCCCGCCGCGCCGGGCGCTGTGTGATGATTCGGAGCTGAGCCATGATACCTTTCGCGCGGAGGTCTCTCGCGATCCGGACGGCGGCGCGGCTGAGGGTGCTCCTGGCCCTGGCCGCCCTTGCGCTCCCGGCGATGTGGCTTCTCCCCGCCGCGCAGGCGGGCGCCCCTCCCGGCGAACGCGCCGTCGCGCTCGGGCCGAGCCTGGACGGGCCGGCGAGCGCCAGCGAGATGGAGGCCTTTCTAGACCAGTTCTTCGCCGAGCAGCTGGCGGAAGAGCACGTCGCCGGCGCGGCCGTCGCGGTGGTGAAGGACGGCCGGCTGCTCTTCGCCCGCGGCTACGGCTACGCCGACCTCGACCGGCGCACGCCGGTCGTCGCCGACCAGACGATCTTCGGCATCGGGTCGACCAGCAAGCTGTTCATCTGGACCGCGGTGATGCAGCTGGCCGAGCAGGGCAGGCTCGACCTCGACGCGGACGTCAACACCTACCTGGACTTCCAGATCCCGGCGACGTACCCGCAGCCGATCACCCTCAGGCACCTGATGAGCCACACGGCGGGCTTCGAGGACCGGGGCGGGCTCTTCGCGCACAGCCCTGCGGAGCTCGCGCCGCTCGGGGCCTATCTGGCGCACAACATCCCCGCGCGCGTCCAGCCGCCCGGCGTCGTCTCGGCCTACTCCAACTACGGCGCGGCGCTGGCCGGCTACATCGTCGAGCGCGTCGCCGGGGTGCCCTTCGAGCAGTACGCGGAGGAGCAGATCTTCGCGCCGCTGGAGATGCGCCGCACGACGCTCCGGCAGCCGGTCCCGGAGGCGCTCGCGCCCGCGCTCTCCACGGGCTACCGCTACGAGAACGGCGGCTTCCGCGCCGTCCCGGCCGCGTATCTGCGCGCGGGGCCCACCGGGGCCAGCCACGCGACGGCCACGGACATGGCGCACTTCATGATCGCGCACCTGCAGGGCGGCCGGTACGGCGCCGCCCGGATCCTGGAGGACGACACGGCGCAGCTCATGCAGCACCGGCTGTTCGCGCACGACCCGCGGGTGAACGGTATGGCCTACGGCTTCGCCGAGGTCACCCTGAACCAGCAGCGGGTCCTCAAGCACAACGGTGTGTACCCCGGCTCGTTCAACAGCATCCTGGCGCTGCTGCCCGAGCACGGCGTCGGGATCTACGCCAGCTACAACAGCAACGGGGTGTTCAGCCACGGGGAGAACCTGCTGCGGGCGTTCGTGGACCACTACTACCCGGCGGATGCCGCCGCGCCCGCGCCGATCCCGGAGGCGCGCCAGGTCGCCGCGCAGCTGGCCGGCAGCTACCGCTCGACGCGCATGTTCGAGACCACGTTCCCCAAAGCGCTCGCGCTCTTCCCCGGCAACTACGCCGACATCCGCGTCACGCCCGGCCCGGACGGGACCGTGCTGACCGAGGGCCTGGGGCCGCAGCCGCTGCGCTGGGTGGTGGTCGCGCCGCGCGTGCTGCGCCTGGCCGGCGGCGAGCTGGACTCGTACGGCGACCTGGTCTTCGGCGCCGACGAGCGCGGCGAGGTCACCGCGCTGTACGTGCAGAACAACCCCTACCGCGCGTACGTGCGCGTGCCGTGGTACGAGTCGGCCCGCTTCGCGACGCTGCTGCTGGCGGGCTGCCTGGCGGTCTTCGCGTCGGCGGTGATCGGCTGGCCGATCGCCGCGCTGGTGCGGCGCAGGCGTCCGCAGGCCCGCGCGGCAGATCCCGCCGCCCGGATGACCTGGTGGCTGGCCGGCGGCGCGGCTGCGCTGGAGCTGGCCTTCCTGCCGGGGATGCTCCTCACGTTCGAGGAGGCCGTCAACTTCGGCGCATCGCCGGGGCTGATGGCGGCGCTGGCGCTTCCGGTCGCCGCCGGGGCGCTGATGCTGGCGTCGCTGGCGGCCGCGGCGCGTGGCTGGCGGAGCGGCCGCTGGGGCCTGGCGGCGAGGGCGCACTACGGGCTGGTGCTGCTGGCGACGATCGGCTACACCTGGTGGCTGCACAGCTGGAACCTCCTCGGCGCCCGCATCTAGGCCGCGGGATTCCTCCCGCCGCGTGGCAGATTCGTGTGTGCGGCGGCCGCCAGTCTGCGTTACCATGTGAGAAGGACCCAGGCGCCTGCCGAAAGCCGCCTGGCCCTTCTCGACGCGGAGGGAGTTGCAGAGCCTCGCGCGGTGCGTCTGAGGCGCGGGTGCGTGATAGACAGGAGGTCTGCCGTGCGACCACGGGAGCATTTTACGCAGCAGCTTGAGGCGATCCACCGCGAGCTGCGCGCGCTGGGAGAGCTGGCGGCCGCCGCCAACGCGCGCGCGCTCGACGCGCTCATGCGCCAGGACCTGGCGATGGCCCAGGAGATCGTCGCCGCCGACGATCGCATCGACCAGGCGCACGACAAGCTCGAGTCGCAGGCCGTCGCGATGATCGCCACCCAGCAGCCGGTGGCCGGCGACCTGCGCCGGCTCATGGCGACGATCTCCATCGCGAGCGAGCTGGAGCGCATCGCTGACTACGCCAAGAGCATCGCCAAGCTGGCGCTCCAGTACGACGATCAGCCGTGGGTGCCCGTGCCGGACGAGCTGGCGCAGCTGGCCACCGAGGCGTGCGCGATGCTCGACAGCGCCCTCTCGGCCTTCATCCAGCAGGACGTGGCCGCGGCGCGGCAGCTGGGCGAGGCGGACCAGCGGGTCGATGAGCTGCGCCAGCGGGTGCTGGCCGGGCTGATCGACCTGCTGCGGCAGCAGCCGGAGAGCGCCGCGCGAGTGGTCGCCCTGCTCTTTGTGACCCAGAACCTCGAGCGGATGGCCGACCGGGCCACCAACATCGCCGAGCAGGTCATCTACATCGCCAGCGGCGACGTCGTCGAGCTGAACCCGTAGCCGGGCGCCCTCGCCGGGAGGTTCGGAGGGCGGCACACCAGTCGCTCGTCTCAGCCAAACAGAGCATTGCAGCGCACCAGTCTGTGCTTGGGGCACGGGCATCGGTGTTAGGTGGGCATGACAACGGGCAGACTGGTACAGTACTCGCTCTCTTGCGGGTCCAGGGCCGCAGGCCCTGGCGCGGGTGGTGCAGGAGGGCCGGCGCCGGCCCTCCTGGCCGGGTGCAGGGCGGAGCGCCTGCACAAGCGCCTGCGGAACGAGAGCGGGTGCAGGGCGGAGCATCTGCAG
>CALJIC010000329.1 GCA_937974195.1 uncultured Roseiflexaceae bacterium
AAGCTACCTGGTGAAAGCGGCCTTCAGACCTTCGGGTCAGTAGCCTTTCGGACCTTCCGTGGGAAGTGGCCTCCGGAACCTTTCGGACCTCCTGCGGGTGTTGGTTCGCCGGAACGTCCGGCGCGGCCCGCTGAACGGTTCAGCCGATGGAAGGCGGCCTTCCAAGCCGCCGGCTTTTCGAATCTCCCGCTGGAAAGCGGTACTGGCGGGCAGCGGTCTGCCGAGCCAAGCGGGAAGAGCTCGCGCGGTGTGTGGTTCGCCATGGCGGCCCGCCCGTCCGCGTGCTACCCTTTGCGTGCTATGGTGCAAGTTGTTTGCCATCGGGCGGGGCGCAGAGCCGAGGTAGACGCGCGATGAGACATCGGGGTGATCTCCTCATCCGCGGCGCGGCGGCGGCCGGCGTCGTCGGGCCGCTCTGGCTGGGCGGGACGATCGCCGCGCTCAGCGTCGTTCAGTACGACTTCATGCGCGGCCTGGGGTGGCACCCGCTCGCTGCGCCAACGCTGGACTGGCCGAGCGGGCTGGCGCTGGGGCCGCACGGGTCGTGGATGACAGCGGCCTTCGTCGGCTGCGGCGCGCTGCTCCCGCCGTTCGCGCTGGCGCTCCACCGCGCGGTCGGGCGCACCCCGCGCGGCTGGGCCGGGCCGGCGCTGCTGGCGGCGGCCGGGGGCGGCATGGCGCTGCTGGCCTCGCCCACCGACCCGACGCTGGCCGGCGGGCCGCGGACCGCCGCCGGCCTGGTGCACGACGCGGCGTTCGTGCTGCTTGGGGCGACGCTGCTGCCCGCGCAGGCGCTGCTCGGCGCGCGCTTCCGGCACGACCCGGCCTGGCGCGGGCACGCGGCCTACACCTGGCTCACCGTCGCGCTGGCGCTGCCGGCGTTCGTGCTCAAAGGGGCGGCGTTCTACCTGTTCCTGGCGGCCTCGCTGTCCTGGTTCGTCGTCACCGCGGCGCGCCTCCTGGGGCGCGGCGGCGCCGCCCGCGGCCAGGCGTAGCCCTTTGACGCCCGCGGCGGCGATCTGGTATAATGCGAGAAGCTAAACGTAACCGGTAAGCGCGCCGCTCAGCAAGCATTGGGCGGCGCTTCTTATGGAGAGCACCTCGATGGCAACCACATCCGACCTGCGCAACGGCGTGATTATCCGCTGGAACGGCCAGCTGCACCGTGTGACCGAGTTTCACCACCACGCGCCCGGAAACTGGCGCGCCATGGTGATCATGAAGCTGAAGAACTTGGCCACCGGAAAGACGATCGAGGAGCGCGTGCGCGCGGGCTCGGACATCGAGATCGTGCGTGTCGAGAAGCGCTCTATGCAGTACCTCTACCGCGACGGCGATACCATGCACTTCATGGACACCGAGACGTTCGAGCAGTTCGAGATCTCCGAGGAGACGGTGGGCGAGCAGGCCCGCTTCCTCAAGGAGAACGAGATGGCCGACGTGCTGTTCTACGACGATACCAAGATCCTCGGTGTCGAGCTCCCGCCGCACGTGACCCTCGAGGTCGCTGAGACCGGCGTCGCCGTGCGCGGTGATACTGCGACCAGCGTCACCAAGCCGGCGACGCTCGAGACCGGCGCGGTGATCCAGGTCCCGGCGTTCATCAACCAGGGCGATCTGGTCAAGGTCGACACGCGCACCGGCGAGTACCTCGAGCGCGTCAAGTAGCCGGTGCTGGAGGCTAACGGTTCGCTTCGTTGCGCGGGGCGCTCCCGCGCGGCGAAGCGCCCCTCGGGGGCGGCGTTGCCTTCGACAGGAGCAGCTGCGGCGCGCAGCGCTTGAAACTGCCGTGGGGGGTGGCCGATGAAGCACGGTGTTCTGGTTGCTCTCGCGCTGCTCGTGGCGCTGGCCGCCGGGCTCGCCCCTGCCGCCGCGCAGGAGAAGGAGCCGGTGAATCTGGCCCCGGCGCTCCCCGAGCTCAAGGCGCGCGCCACGGGCGAGGGTACGATCCGCATCGGGCAGGTCTGGTTCCGCCGGCCCACCTACACTACCTACCGCATCACGTTCCCCTCCGACGGGCTGCGCCTCACGGGGCTGCTCCACGTGCCCCGCGGCCGCGGCCCCTTCCCGGTGATCATCGCCAACCGCGGCTACATCGCGCCCGAGCGCTACCAGCCGGGCATGGACAGCCGCGTGTTCGCGGACTTCATGGTGCGCAACGGCTACCTGGTGGTCGCGCCGGACTACCGCGGCTACGGCGGCGGCGACTCAGGCCCGAACCCGTTCTACACCGGGTACGTCGTGGATACCCTGAACCTGATCGCGCTGGCGCAGAAGCTGCCGATGGCGCGCCCTGGGAAGGTCGGCATGTGGGGCCACAGCCGCGGCGGCTCGATCACGACCGCTGCGATCACCCTCAGCGACCAGATCGCGGCGGCGGTGATCTACGCGCCGGCGCCGGCCGATCTGGCCCAGGACTACGAGCGCCGGCGCCGCCAGGGCAGCAGCCGCAGCGACGACACCTGGCCGTTCCCGCCGCAGCAGGACCCGGAGGCCTACGCGCGCGTCTCGCCGATCACCTACTTCAGCGAAGTGACAGCGCCGGTGATGCTCCACCACGGCACGGCCGACACGACCGTCCGCTCGAGCATCAGCGAGGACATCGCGCGGGCGCTGCGCGAGGCGGGCAAGGAGGTCACGCTGCACCTCTACGAGGGCGGCGGCCACACGCTGACCGGCGCGCAGGAGCGGCTGTACCTCACCCGGACGCTGGAGTTCTTCCGCACCCATCTGCGGTAACACGCGGGGCCGTGCGAGCATCGCGCACGGCCCCGAGCTTTTGAAGACGGGCTGTGGCGCCCTAGGGCCGCCACACGGCGCGCAGCGCCCCCAGCTGCGCCGCGCCCGGCGACGAGCCGCCCAGGATGCTCGCCGCGCGGCCGGTCTCCTCCTCGTAGCGCCGCGCGACCTCGCGCACCGCATCGAGCGCGCCGCTGCGCGCCAGCACCGCGACCGTCCCGCCGCTTCCGCCGCCGGTGATCTTCGCGCCGTAGAGCCCCGCCCGCGGCCCCGCGGCGCGCACCAGCTCCACCAGCCGGTCGGTGCCGTCGCTCCCCAGGCCGCACGCCGAGTAGCTGGCGTGCGACTGGTACATCAGCTCGCCGAGCAGGACCAGCCGCTCCTCGGTGGCCTCCGGGCTGCCCGAGCCCAGCTGCTCCAGCAGGCTGCGGAACAGCCGCACGCGGTGGTGCTCGTAGATCGGGTGCGCCGTCGGCTGGCGCACCGCGTAGGTGCGCGCCGGGTCGATGCGCGTCACCTGGTCGGTCGTGCCGCCGTAGCGCTCGAGGAACTCCGCGCCGCCGATCGACTCCGGCACCCGCTCGCGGTAGGCGCTCTCCCAGAGCGAGGGCGGGATGTTCGCGAGGTAGCCGCGCCAGCGCGGGTCGTCGACCGAGACCTGGCCCGCGTCGCCGCCGGCCACCCGCAGCCCGGCCAGCTCGGCGATGATGCGGTAGCCCATAAACGCCCCGACCCGCACCGAGCCGTAGTCGGCGCCCGAGACGGCGTGGCGGATGCCGGAGTCCACGCCCCACACCTCGACGCCCGGCGGCAGCGCGACGTTGCCCTGCGGCTCGGCCGGCTGGCACAGCAGCGCCAGGAGCCGCCCGCGCTCGCCGAGCGCCGCGGTCATCTGGTCCATCACGCCGCACGGGGCGCCGACGACCAGGTTCTCGACGCGCTGGCACAGGATGGCCATGTCGCGGCCGGACATCTCGATGCCGTACAGGCCGCACAGCGCGCTCATGGTCGCGACCTCGATCGCCGCCGACGAGCTGACCCCCTTGCCGGGCGGCACGTCGGAGGCGACGAGCAGGCGCAGCCCGCGCGCAGGCCGCAGGCCGCGCTCGATCGCCAGCGCCGGGAGCACGCCCGCGATATAGGCCGCCCAGCTGCTGCGCGGCTCGGCGGTGAGGAGGGCGTGGGCCTGCGCGTAGCTCAGCGGCTCGCCCGCGGGCAGCAGCTGCTCGAGCGGCAGGCGCACCTCCCCGGCCTCGGCGCTGGCGCCAATCGCCAGGCTGCGCACCGTGACGAACGGCTCGTCGGCCTCCTGGGCCGCGACGTACGCCGCTGCGGCGAGCGGCAGCTCCAGCACCAGCGAGCCGGAGTAGTCGGCGATGCCGCCCATCACGTCGAGGCGGCCCGGGGCCCGCCCGATGACGAGCGGCGCCCCACGGTCGAAGAACGCCTCGTGCGCGCTCAGCGCGGCCTTCAGCTGCTCCAGGTCCGGAAGGTCAGGCGGGTCATGGTCGAGACGCCACATGGCTGCTCCTTCAACTTTAGAGAGGGAGGTGTGGAGGGCCGCAGGCCCTCCACGAACACTTTTTGCTACGGAGAGAGGGAGGCTTTGCCTCCCCAAACCCCTCCGGGCGACGCGGGGCGATGCCACCGCGCCAGTCGCATGAGACAAGGGACGTTCGCCGCGGTGGGGTGCGGGGAGAGCCGCAGGCCCTCCCCGCTTCCGGCGGCAGAGCCACGAGTATGGGCGCTAGAGGAGCACCGCAACCTCGAAGTGCATGCCATCGACGAAGGCGCCGGTGAAGTGGCCGCCCCAGAAGAAGCCGAACTGGTTGGCGAGCGGCACGAGCTCGCGGACGCACGCCGGCTGCCCGACCAGCGGCGGCTGGACGCCCTGGCCGTTCTGCCGGGCGTTGATGTCGAAGGCAGTCCCCCAAGCGTGGGAGCTGAGCTGGTCCACCGTGCGCATCATACGCGGGTTGTACGTCCCGTCCCAAGAGAGGATCCGGTCGATCAGGCCGGCCTCCTGCCAGGCGTTCAGCAGCCCCTCGAGCTGCGCCCGCGCCCGGACGTGGAACTTGACGCTCCGCACCCCCAGCCGCGCGAGCTGCGGCGTCGGCACATCGACGATGTTGGCCGCCTCCCAGCCGTCGGTGATCGTCACCGTGCGGTTGGGGTTGACGCGGTAGGCGAATTTGCCGAACAGCCGCTCGCGCTCGGCGGTGGAGAGGAAGCGGAACCCGGGCGCCGGCGGCCACGCGGGCGTGCGCTGGGGCGCCCCTGCGGACGCCGACACCAGGGTGGCTCCGCTGGTGGGGGGCGCCGAGGAGGCCGAGGGAGCGGCGGGCGCCGGCTTCCAGCTCTGCACCACCTGCGGCTTGGCGAGCGCGCTGGCGCGCCGCGGCTCACCGCCCGGCGGGGCGTAGAGCGTGTCCAGCGCGAAGACCTGCGCCTCATACGTCTGGCCGTCGACCGAGACGCGCAGCAGGCCGCTCAGCGGCGCGCCGAGCTTCTCGCGCTCGGCGGCCTGCTGGAAGGGCGAGGCCGGGTCGTACGTGCCGCCGCAGACCTTGTAGGTCTCGGCCCACAGCGCGGTGCGCAGCGCGCCGGGCGGCTCCTGGCTCAGGCGCTTGACGACGCCCCAGTTGGTGGTCTGGCCAGGCGGCGCGATCGGCGTGTAGAGCGTGTCGCCGGCGAAGACCTGCACGGCGTACGTGGCCCCGGCGACGTTGATCGTGTAGTTGCCGCTGAGCGCCGGCCCGAGGCGCTCCTTCAGCGCGAACTGCGCCATGGCCTGATCCGGCTTGAACCCGGTCTTGCCGGTCGGCGGCTGCGGCCCGGCGGCGAGCGCGTCGTCGTAGCTGCGCTGCAGCAGCAGGAAGCCGAGCGTCCCGGCGGCCGGCATGGAGCCGCCGGCGATCTGGCTCAGGCTCTGCACCGCGGTCCAGTTGCGGCCCTCGTTGAAGATCGTGTCGCGCGCGAAGGGCTGGTAGCCGTAGCGCTTGCCGCCCACGCTGATCCAGCGCGGCTCGGGCGAGCTGGGGGCGAGCGGCGCGCCGAGCGACTGGTTCGCGGCGTGGAGGTGGAAGGCCCACGCCGGCTGGAAGCCGATCCCGCCGCGCAGCTTGAAGGCCTCTTCCTGCAGCGCCAGCCACAGCCGCTCGCCCGCGGCCGCGTCCTGCTCGACGCCCAGGAGCGGCGGCTCGCTCTTCTCCCTGGCCTCGCCGAGCAGCGGGGGCCGCCGCGGCGCGCGCGGCAGGAAGAGCGGCAGGTAGACGCGCGTGAGCGTGCCGCTCTTCTGGCCCGGCTCCGGTGGCTCCCAGGCGACCACGGCGTCGCCGCTGAGCCCGAAGCGCGCCGCGATCTCCCCGGCCAGGCGCTCCAGCGCCGCCAGTTGCTGCGGGGTGAAGGGCTCGCCCGCGGCGCCCTCGAGCGCGATGGCGACTCCGGCGCGGTCGATGTTGCGCCGCCTGCGGCGCCAGGTGGCGAGGCCGCTGAAGCGCGCGGCGCGGCTCTCGGGGACGAGCTGCGTCGTCGCGCCCGTCGCGTCGATGTGGTAGTGGGGCGACCTGCGGCTCTGCGGGGCCGCGTAGGCCTCCAGCGCCTCGGCCGCGGGCCGCTGGTCGCGGTGCAGCACGATCAGCTCGACGTCTGTGCCGCGGCGGGGGGCGCTGGCCGCGCGCGGCGCAGGGAGCTCGCGCAGAGCTGGTGGCTGGCTCATCGTGGGGTGCTCCTCCTACGTCGTGGTATGATACTCCCACTACTGTATCGCAACTTGCCCGCTATGTACACGGTGATCGTCGCGAACGCCCCCAATCTCGATGCCGCGCCGTATGCCGAGCGCATACGCGCCGCGGACCTGCTGCTGGCCGCCGACGGCGGGGCGCTGCCGCTGCTGCGCATCGGGCTGGTGCCGCAGATTGTGATCGGCGACCTCGACTCGCTCGACGCGCAGTCCGAGCGCGAGCTGCAGGCGCGCGACGTCGAGCTGCGGCGCTTCCCGCGCGAGAAGGACGAGACCGACCTTGAGATGGCGCTGCTGCTGGCGGCCGAGCGCGGCGCCACGGCGATTGATGTGCTCGGCGCGCTCGGCGGCCGCTGGGACCACACCCTCGCCAACGTCGCGATGCTCGACATGCCCGAGCTGCGCGGCCGGCGCGTGCGCCTGATCGATGGGCGGCAGACGCTCTTCACCGTGCGCGATTCGGCGGTGCTCGAAGGGAACCGCGGGGACACCGTCTCGCTCCTGCCGCTCACCTCCGAGGTGCGCGGCGTCACAACCGCCGGCCTGATGTACCCGCTCCGCGACGCGACGCTGCGCTACGAGCGGGCGCGCGGGGTGAGCAACGTGCTGCTGGAGCCGCCCGGCCGGGTGACGCTGCGCGAGGGGCTGCTCCTGGTGGTCCACCACGACGACCACGGCGAGCTGCAGTGGCGCGGCGGAGCGGCCTAGAAGCGTGCGCGCATCTCGCGCCGCCATCTCGTGTGCTAGAATACAGGCGTCAGCAGAACCTGGGGGCAGTCCGATGGAGGAGCGCAAGCGCAAGGGGACGAACTGGGGCTCGGCGATCGGCTGGGTGATCTTCCTGCTGCTGGTGGCCGGCGGGCCGATCCTGCGCACGCTGCAGAACGCCCTCGGCAACACCATCCAGCTCACCAGCCTGCTCCCGTTCATCGTCGGCGGCCTCGTGCTGCTGAGCGTGATCGTGTCGGCTGTCCGCGCGATCGGCAGCCGGCCCGCCGCCCCCTCCGCCCCACAGATGCCGGACCAGATCGAGCGGCCGTACCAGGTCGAGCAGCCGTACCAGCCGCTGCCGCCGCTCGGCGGCGAGATGGGCATGCCGTATCTCCCGCCCCCGCCGTCGCGGATGGCGCTCGAGTACACCGAGGAGCCGGAGGCCGTGTACCAGGCGCCGCGCTTCGAGCCGGTGTTCCCGGGGCCCGTGATCGCGATCGGGCTGCTCGGCCTGCTCGTGCTGGGCGGCGCGGCCCTGGCGATGTTCGCGGGCGTGCTGCCGTGAGTGTCTACGACGCGCTCGCCCGCTACTACGACGCCGACCACGCCGCGTTCGACGACGACGTGCCGTTCTACCGCGAGCTCGCCCGGCGCGCCGGCGACCGCGTCCTGGAGGCGATGTGCGGCAGCGGGCGCCTGCTCGTCCCGCTGGCGCGCGCCGGGCTGCAGCTGGACGGGATCGACTCCTCGCCGGCCATGGTGGCGCTGGCCCGCGAGCGCCTCGCGGAGGCCGGCCTGCTCGAGCGGGTGCGGCTGCACCTCGGCGACGTGCGCCAGACGCTCCCGCCCGGCCCCTTCGACCTGGCGATCGTCGCGCTCAACTCGTTCATGCACCTGGTGAGCACGGCCGACCAGCTGGCCGCGCTGCGCAACCTCCACGCCGCGCTGGCCCCCGGCGGGCTGCTCGCGCTCGATCTGTTCAACCCCACGTCGCGCGCGCTCGCCGACCTCGATGGCGAGCTGGTGCTCGACCGGACGTTCACGCTGCCAGACGGCGCGCAGGTGCAGAAGTTCGTGGCCCAGCGGGCGGACATGGCCCGCCAGCTCAACCACGTGACCTTCATCTACGATGAGCTCGGCGCCGACGGGCAGGTGCGGCGCGCGACGCACAGCTTCACGCTGCGCTGGCTGTACCGCTACGAGCTCGAGCACCTCCTCGCGCGCGCCGGCTTCACCATCGAGGCGATTTTCGGCTCCTACGACCTCGACGAGCTGCACGGCGGCTCGGAGCTGATGCTCACGATCGCCCGCAGGGACTGAGAGACCGTGCGCGGCTGTGGGCGGCGAGCCCGCGCCACAGCAGCGCACATCTACTGGCCCCCCTGAGCGCGCTGCCGCACCTGGGCGATGATCTGGTCGCGGGCGACTTTCTCCGCCTGCCCCCCGCGCGGCTTCAGCTCCACCATCCCCTCGGCCAGCAGCCGGTCGCTCACCAGCAGCCGCAGCGGCAGCCCGATCAGATCGGCGTCGTTGAACTTGACCCCCGCCGACTCGTCGCGGTCGTCGTACAGCACGCTGATGCCGTGCGCCTCGAGCTCCTCGGCCAGCTCGTCGGCCGCCTGGCGCGTCGCGTCGTTCCGGCCCAGCCGCAGCAGATGGACGTCGAACGGGGCGACGGCGGCCGGCCAGACGATCCCGGCGTCGTCGTGGTGCTGCTCCACGATCATCTGCATCAGGCGCTCGATGCCGATGCCGTACGAGCCCATCACGATCGGCCGCTCGGCGCCCGAGGCGTCCAGGTACGTCGCGCCGAGCGCCTCGCTGTAGCGGGTGCCGAGCTTGAAGATGTGGCCGAGCTCGACGCCCCGCTCGAGCGCCAGCGGCGCCCCGCAGCGGGCGCACGGGTCGCCGGCCGCCACCGCGGCGATGTCCGCCACCAGCGAGGCCCGCCAGTCGCGCCCGTAGACCACGTCGCGCAGGTGGTAGCCCGCGCGGTTGGCCCCCGCGACCAGCGGCCCGCCGTCCACGATGGACTGGTCGGCGATCACCAGGACGCCCTGCTGATCCACGGAGGGCACGGAGGACACGGAGGGGCGAATGGTCAGGCCGACCGGCGAGGCGTAGCCCGGCACGGCGCCCGCGGCGATGATCTGCTCGGCGCTGGCCGGCGTGAGCTGCGAGACGCCCGCGGCGGCCTTCAGCTTGGCCTCGCTCACCTCCAGGTCGCCGCGGATCACTGCGAACAGCAGCCCGCGCTCCGGCGTGTCGAAGAACACCGCCTTCGCGGTGGCGGACTCCGGCACGCCCAGGAACGCCGCCACCTCGGCGATCGTCGCGCAGCCGGGGGTCGCGACCTCCTCCATCGGGCCGGCGCTCCTACGCTCCTCGGCGGCCGGCTGCCTCCCGGCGACGGCCACCTCGTGGTTGGCCGCGTACCCGCAGGCGGCGCAGATCGCCAGGGTGTCCTCGCCGCCCGGCGAGCGCACCATGTACTCCACCGCCTCGCTGCCGCCCATCTCACCGCCGCCGGCCTGCACCGCCAGCACCTGCACCCCGCAGCGGGCGAAGATCCGCTCGAAGGCCTCCGCCAGCAGCGCGTAGGAGCGGTCGAGCCCGGCGGCGTCGGCGTCGAGCGAGTAGGCGTCCAGCATGGTGAACTCGCGCAGGCGCATCAGCCCGCCGCGCGTGCGCAGCTCGTCCCGGTACTTGGTGTGGACCTGGTAGACCAGCGCCGGGAGCTGGCGGTAGGAGTCGATCTCGCGGCGCGCGAGCTCGGCCACCGCCTCCTCGTGGGTCGGCGCGAAGATCAGCTGGCGCCCGCCGCGGTCCGTGAGGCGCAGCATCACCGGGCCGTACGCCTCGTAGCGGCCGGTGCGCTGCCACGGCTCGGCCGACTGGATCACCGGCGTGCGCAGCTCCTGGGCGCCGATGCGCGCCATCTCCTCGTGGACGATCGCCTCGATGCGGCGCAGGACGCGCATGCCCAGCGGCAGCAGCGCGAAGCTGCCGGCCTGCAGCGGGCGCGCGAGGCCGGCGCGCACCAGGAGCGCGTGGCTGGTCTGCTCGGCATCGGCCGGAGCCTCGCGCAGCGTGCGCCCGAAGAGTGTCGATAGTCGCATACTCACCTCCCGTGACGTCCCATTTGGGCGCAGCGTGCTACGCCCTAGCTGCGCCCAACGAAAAACGCCCTTGAGCGCACTGCTCAAGGACGGAATGGACCGCGGTACCACCTTGGTTGGGGCGTTACGCCCCCACTCTGCCGCCGCCACCTGCTGCTGCTGGTGAGGGCGCGCCCTGGTAACGGCGGGCACACCGGCCGACCTTATCGAAGGGCGGGCCTTCGCTTCGGTGGCGACTGCCCGGCGGGCTCGGCGAGCTGCCGGGGCGACGGGGTGGGTTCGGCGCCGGCCTGCTGATCGAGCTTGCACGATCCTCGACTCGCTGTGCGCCCGGCCTGCGCGTACTATTCCCCGCCAACGTCGTTGGCGCCGTATTCGGTTGCGCGCAGTAGTGTACCACGCGGGCCGCCGATGGTCAATCCACCACGAGGGTCGCGAAGTAGTCGTCGAGCGTCTCGGCGCGGCGGATGAGCTTGAGCGAGCCGTCCTCGCGCAGCAGCAGCTCGGCGCAGCGCAGCCTGCCGTTGTAGTTGAACCCCATCGCCCGGCCGTGCGCCCCGGCGTCGTGGATCAGCAGCACGTCGCCCGGCTCCAGCTCCGGCAGCGCCCGCTGCACCGCGAACTTATCGTTGTTCTCGCACAGCGAGCCGGTCACGTCGTACACCTGGTCGGCCGGGAGATGCTCCTTGCCGAGCACGCTGATGTGGTGGTACGCGCCGTACATGCCCGGCCGCATCAGGTCGGCCATGGTCGCGTCCACGCCGGCGAACTGGCGGTAGGTGCGCTTCACGTGCCGCACCCGCGTCACCAGCACCGCGTGCGGACCGGTCATCAGCCGGCCGCACTCCAGCATCAGCCGCAGCGGCGCGAGGCCCGCCGGCTCGATCAGCTCGACATAAGCTTGGTGAATGCCTTCCGAGACCAGCTGCAGGTCGACGGGCCGCTGCTCGGGGCGGTAGGGGATGCCGATGCCCCCGCCGAGGTTGACGAACTCGACCCGCACGCCGATCTCGCGGCGGAGGGCGGCCGCCAGCTCGAACAGCATGCGCGCGGTGGCGACGAAGTACTGCGGGTCGAGCTCGTTGGAGGCCACCATCGCGTGCAGCCCGAAGCGGCGCACGCCCCGCGCCCGCGCCATCGCGAAGCCCTCGAACAGCTGCTCGCGGGTGCAGCCGAACTTCGACTCCTCCGGGCGGCCGATGATCGCGTTCCCCTCGCGCAGCGGGCCGGGGTTGTAGCGGAAGCAGATCAGCTCCGGCAGCCCGGCGTGCCGCTCGAGGTACGCCAGGTGCCCGACGTCGTCCAGGTTGATGATCGCGCCCAGCCGGCGCGCGGCCTGGAACTCCTCGGCCGGCGTGTTGTTCGAGGTGAACATGATCTCCTCGCCGGCCATGCCGATCCGCTCGGCGAGCGTCAGCTCGGCCAGGGAGCTGCAGTCCATGCCGCAGCCCTCGGCGGCGAGCAGCGCCATGATATGCGGGTTCGGGGTGGCCTTGACGGCGAAGTACTCACGGAACCCCGGCGCCCAGGCGAAGGCGCGGTTGAGCGCCCGGGCGCCGGCGCGGATCCCGCGCTCGTCGTACAGGTAGAACGGCGTCGGGTGGGCGGCGAGCGCGGCGCGAAGGTCAGCTGCGGCGAAGGGCAAGGGCTTGTGCACGGCGGCCTCTCAGGCAGGACGTATGCGGTGCTGCGGCACCTCCTCAAGACAGCGCGCCCTACGCGTCCGAGCGGCACCAGTCGATCGCAGGCTGGCCCCGCGCGCTGAGCGCGGCGTTGATCTGCGAGAACGGGGCGCTGCCGAAGAACCCGCGGCGCGCCGAGAGCGGCGAGGGGTGCGCGCCGGTCACGACGGCGTGCCGCCCCTCGTCCACCAGCGCGCGCTTGGCCTGGGCCGGCGCGCCCCACAGCACGAACACCGCCGGCTCGGGGCGGCCGCTCACCGCGCGGATCACGGCGTCGGTGAACTCCTCCCAGCCCCGGCGCCGGTGCGAGCCGGGGGCGTGCGCCCGCACCGTCAGCACCGTGTTGAGCAGCAGGACGCCCTGCCGCGCCCAGCCCACCAGCGAGCCGCTCTGAGGGATCGGGCAGCCGACGTCGGCCTGGCGCTCCTTGAAGATATTGCGCAGCGACGGGGGCAGCGGCACGCCGGGGCGCACCGAGAAGGCCAGCCCGTGCGCCTGGCCGTCGTCGTGGTACGGGTCCTGGCCGACCACCACCACCCGCACGCGGTCGAACGGCGTGAGCGCGAGCGCGCTGAACACCTCCGGCTCGGGCGGAAAGACCTGGTGCGCCGCCCGCTCCTCTTCCAGGAACGCCTGCAGCCGCTGGAACGACGGCGCGGCGACGGCGTCGGCCAGCACGGCGCGCCAGGATTCTGGGATCGGTGGAAGCGCCATCAGCTCACGCTGCTCCCCGAGCGCGCGAGCGGGTCGATGCCGCGCAGCATCATCCCCTGCCCGCGGGACTCGTGCACCCGCTTGGTCGGTGCGTCGGTCGGGTCGCGCATCTGCACCAGGAGCGTCGTGCGCGCCTCGGAGCTGGTGTTGATCCCCGAGCCGTGGATCGTCAGGTAGCTGAAGAACAGCACGTCGCCGGCCTCGGCCGGGCAGGGCGTGGCGGCGTCGATCGGGTACTCGTCGAAGGGCAGGTGCCAGCCGCCGGTGGGGATGTGCTCCAGGATGCCGTTCTTGTGGCTGCCCGGCACCACGCGCACGCACCCCTTCTCCAGCGGCGCGTCGTCGAAGTGGATGATCCCGGCCATCATGGTGTGCTTGTCGTGCGGGAAGTAGGGCGCGTCCTGGTGCATCGGGAAGGGCGAGCCCTTCTCGGGCGGCTTGATGAACATCTTCGTGTGGTGCAGCTGGACGTTCGGGCTGCCGATCAGATCGGCGGCGGCCCCGGTGAAGCGCTCGTCGCAGATCAGGCGCGTGAAGGCGCCGCTGTGGAACTGGACGTTATGGCAGTGGAGCAGCTTGGTGTCCTTGGCCTCGGGCACGGCCTCGCGCGCGCTGCCCCACGTCGCGTCCACGCTGCGGATGGCCGAGAGCCGCTCGATCAGCTCGTGGCACTCCTGGCGCAGCGCCGCGCACTCCTCGCGGCTGAACATGCCCTTCACGAGCAGGTAGCCGTTCTCCCGGTAGAAGGCGATCTGGTCGGCGGTGAGCATGGGTCACTCCTTCGTGGCGGCGGGTCGGTGGCCCATGCTACACGAAGCCCGGCGCGCCGACAAGCGCACCGGGCCTCGTGCTCCTCTACGCTACTCTCCTGTCGCCCTACTCGCCGTACCGCCAGGCGTAGTAGTGCTGGCCGACGTTGCCCATCTCGACCCGGAAGGCGGGCGGGTTGGCCGGGTTGTAGGTCAGGACGCGCCGCTCGAACACCTGGAACAGGATCGGCATCTCCTTGCCGCCGACCCTCACCTTCGTCCAGTAGGCGCCGGTCACCGGCAGGCCGAAGACGAACAGCGGGTCGTAGACCCGGTCGGTGACGTAGCGGCCGCCGGTCGACACCAGGCCCTGCTGGTTCATGAAGTCCACGAAGGCCTTAGCGACGCCGTGGTTGTTCTCGCCGCGCACCAGGATCGTCGCCGGGTCGTAGGCGTAGTCGGTGAAGGCGGTGATCGTGCCGTCCGGGTTCAGGAAGCCGGTGGCCGGCTTGCCCAGGTCGCCCGGGTTCACCGCGCCGGGGCTCTGGTAGAACCGCAGCAGGTCGGCGTAGGTCGGGAAGGCGTTGTCCGGGTCGCCCACCGCCGAGATGCGGGCCGGCTGGCGCCACTCGAACTGGTTGTAGCCGATCTGCAGGCGACCGGTCATCAGCTCGATCGGCAGCAGGCCGTTGGTGACGTACCAGGTGCTGTTCGGATCGGCGGTCGGGTCGTTGATCTCCATGCGGCTCTTGTCGAAGTACTGGACGACGCGCTGGCCCTCCGGCCCGTCGACGAAGACCTCGCGGATCGGCTCGCTGATCGGCGCCGGCCCCCAGGTCCACGAGCGGCCGCTGACCTGCTCGGCGACGGCGCGGTCCTGCCGGTCCCACACGCGCCGGAACGCGTCGTTGCCGATCGCCGGCGCGGCCAGGGCGGTGCTGCTCCAGACGGTGCCGGCCAGCAGCGTGGCCGCGAACACTTTTGTCAACGCTCTCATGGTCTCGCTCCTGCTTCTTCAATCCTCCCCTGCGTCTACTGTAGCAGCGAGCGGGCCAGAAAGCGATGAACGGCGCATCACCGGGCGGTCGTGGGGCGGTGATATGCCCGTCGCATCTGCGTGATGGCGGCGTGGCCGAATATCAGCTTGGTGTCAGCCGCCGTGGGAGACCGTCGGGCTGGGGAATCGGGGCGCTGCGCCGGTCTACGCGGCGCCCCGCAGCGCGGCGAGGGTGCGCTCGATCTGCCTGAGGTGCGCCCGCTCGTGACGGGCCAGCCCGTCCGCGTGGGCGTGCAGCGTCTGCCGCAGCGCCCTCCCCGCCCCGATGAGGATGTTCGTGCGGGCCCAGCCCGCGGGCGGCAGGGGCTCCAGCGCCGCCAGAAGCTCGCTCCGCCGCTCCGCGAAGGCGCGCAGCGACGTGTGAAAATCCTGATCGAGGTAGTCCGTGCCCGTGATCCACGTGCGCGGGTTCACCGCCCTGATCGTCGGCTGCTCCTCGGCCAGGATGGTCATGATGTAGTGGCCGCCCCAGACCTCGTTGCAGGCGCGCAGGTGGGAGAGCACCTCGTTCACAGACCACTCGCCGTCGCTGGGCGCGGTGTGCAGCTGCGCCGGCGTCAGCCCGGCGGCCAGCTCCGCGAGGCGCGCCGGCGTCCCCTTCAGAATGGTCAGGATCGTATCGATCGGGAGGTATGTCACGTGGCGTTTCCTTTTTCTTCCGCGACTGTGAGCCCGTTTCGCAGCCGCACAGCGACAGGCGAGCGATGCGGTCGCGCCGGCCGCCCACCCTTGCGGGGAGGTGAGGCGAGCCGCAGGCTTCTGGCCGCTCCCTGCCGGGCGGCACGGAGCCGCAGG
>CALJIC010000330.1 GCA_937974195.1 uncultured Roseiflexaceae bacterium
TCCGGCGTCAAAGTGTCACCCCGTCACCCCCTCACCCCATCACCCCGTCACGAAGCGCCCTCCGCCTGCTCCATCAGCGTGATGAAGACATCGTCGTAGGAGGGCTTGTACTCCTGCGCGCGGTGGACGATGATCTCCAGCACGTACTCCAGCGCGTTCAGGATGGCCGGCAGCTGCGCCGCCGCGTCGTCCACGTACACGTGTAGCAGGTCGTCGCGCTCGGGGACCCGCCGCACCAGGTGCACCGCCGGGTGCCGCTCGAGCAGCGCGACCGCCTGCGGCACGTGCGCGGCGTCGATCGTCACCGCGATCACCTCGCCGCCGAGCGCGCGCCGCCGCAGGCCCTCGGGGGTGTCCACGGCGATCAGCCGCCCCTGGCGCAGCACCGCCACATAGTCGCAGTAGGCCGCCTCGCCGACGTACTGCGTCGTCACCACCAGCGTGCGCCCCTGGTCGCGCAGCGCGCGGAAGTACTCCCAGAAGCGCCCGCGCAGCACCGGGTCGATCCCGGCCGTCGGCTCGTCGGCGAACAGCAGCTCCGGATCGTGCATCAGCGCCCCGGCCAGCATCAGCCGCCGCTGCATGCCGCCCGAGAGCTGGCTGCCGAGCCGGCGGTAGGCGTCGCTGAGATCGACGAAGCGGAGCAGCTCTCGCAGGCGCTCCTCGCGCGCCCGCGCCGGCATGGCGTACAGCGCGGAGACGAAGTGGATGTTCTCGGCGACGGTCAGGTTGGGGTACAGCACGAACTGCTGCGGGATGTAGCCGATCCGCTCGCGCTCGGCGGCGCGGAAGGCCGTGGGCGCGCGACCGAACACGCGCAGCGCGCCCTTCTGCGGCCTGTACAGGCCGAGCATCAGGCGCACGGCCGTCGTCTTGCCCGACCCGGAGGGGCCGATCATCCCCAGGATCGTGCCGGCCGGCACCTGGAAGGTGAGGTCGAACACGCCCGGGCCGCCGAAGTCCAGCGTCACGCCGCGGGCCTCGACGGCTAGCGCGGGGCGGGGCGGCAGGGTCATAGCTGCTCGCCGAGCTCCAGCAGCGCCTCCCGCAGCCGGCTGAGGTAGCCCTGCAGCGGCGTGTCGGCCACCGGCAGCTCGATCGGAAGCGTCGAGTCGATCGCGATCGTCGTGCTGACGGTGACGGTCTCGTCGATCGTCACCGGCGCCTCGAGCTTGACCGGCACGCTGCCGCGGATCGGCACCGGCACCTCGTAGGTGCCGAACGGGGTGTTGAGCGGCACGTTGAAGGTCGTGTCGAGGGCGATCGTCGTCTCGATCGGCACGCGGATCGTCTTGCGGATCGGCACGTCGGCCTCCACCGGCACCGGCAGGCGCACGGGCACGTTCAGCGTGAGGACTTCGTCCTCCGCGGCCGCTAGCTCATCGGCGAGGGCGCCCACCTGGATGCGCGCGGTGTTGCGCACCTGGTACAGGGTGTAGATCGTGGCCGCGTGGAGCGTGAGCGAGAGCGCCAGCAGCACTACGAGCAGGCGGATCGTGCTGTTGATCGGCGGAACCGGCGGCGAGTCAGGCAACCTGGTCGTTACGCGCGCCACGTACGTCTCTCCTGTCCTCGTCGCTGATACAAGTGGCGCGATTATACACCAGCGAGCGCCGCCGCGTCCTGCGCGTCCAGCCCGTATAGCCGGCACACGACCGCGTCGATCAGCTCGTCGGTCGCCCTGGCCGCGGCCTCGCCCGCCTCGCCAGCCTCCGCCCACGCCTGCGCCGCCCGCCGCGCCAGGGAGGCGAGCAGGTCGTGGACCACGTCCGCCCGCTCGGGGGCCGCGGCCAGCTGCTCGTCCACGAAGCGCGCCAGATCGCCCGCCGGCAGGCTCTCGGCCTCCCGCACAAGGCGCGCGCGCAGCTCCGCCGGCGTGGTGAACGCGATGCGCCGCACGGGCAGCAGGCGTAGGTAGGCCGGCTTGATGTTGTAGTCCCGGTAGCGCGCGGCGAACAGGCCGTTGAGCGGCGTGGAGCAGAGCAGCGCCGCCAGGTAGAACAGGTCGTAGCCCGGCTGCGGGCCGGCGATGTAGGAGAAGTTGTTGAGCGGGATGTAGCGGCCCGCGTGGTCCACCGCGGCGACCAGCCGGCGCGGCAGGCTGAGGTTGCGGATGTACTGGACGACGATCTTCGGCACATCCGGCGCGCTGTGGCGGTAGCCGGCCAGGTGCGGGCCGTAGCGCAGGTAGTTCCCGGCCCAGCTGATCACGTGCCGGCGGACCTCGGCGCCCCTCACCAGCGCCGGGCGGTGCTGGCCGGTCAGCGGCGCGGCGGCGATGTTCGCCGCGTTGGCGCCGGTCTTGATGCCGTAGCGCACCTCTGCCAGCCGGCCGAGCGGCGTCGAGCAGCTGTCCATCCGCGCCAGCGCGCGCTCCAGGGCCGCATCGCGGCGCAGGTCGATCACCGCGGCCGGCGCGGCCAGCCAGCCCCGCTGGTCGGCCTCCCGCTCCTCCCCGCGGACGCAGACGCGCGTTGTGCAGGGCGGGCCGCCGCGCCGCACGGTGAAGACGAGCGGGACGACCGCGCGCACGGCTGAGAAGGCGCCCGCCTCGTGCTCGGCGAGCAGCTCGATCTGCCCGGCGCCCAGCACCAGCCGGCGCAGCGGCTCCTGGCGCACCAGCGTCAGCCAGGTGTTGGGCGTCACCAGCCCGACGCGCCCCCCGGGCCGGACGAGGCGCAGCGCCAGCTCGATGAACAGCGCCGCGCTCTCGGGCTCGCCGACTGCGCTGCGGTAGCTGCGGCGGAGCTCCGCCCGCCCGCCGACCAGCGCCGCGCCCCAGGGCGGGTTGCCGACGACCGCGTCGAACAGGGAAGGGCTGCGGCGCTCCCAGTCCACGCCGAGCAGGCTCTCGCCGCAGAACAGGCGCTCGGCCGCCAGCGACAGCTCCCCGCCCGGCCGGGCGCACGCGAGCCAGAGGCTCAGCCGGGCCAGCTCGACCGCCTGCGGGTGCAGGTCAACGCCGGTGACGCAGCGCTCGGCCGCGGCCGCCAGCCACTCCTCTCGCGCGCAGGGGCGCCAGGGGGCGAGCCGGTGAGCCTCGCCGATCACCGCCGCGATCTCCTCGGCCGCCGCCAGCAGGAAGAACCCGCAGCCCATGGCCGGGTCCAGCACCTGCAGCCCGAGCGCGTCCTCTAGCACGAAGCGCTCGATCTCGCGCTCGACCTCGGCGCGCAGCCTCAGCCGGCCGGCCTCGTCGCCCGCGTCACGGAGGGCATCGAGCGCCGGGCGAACCCGCTGCTCGACCCGCTCCAGGCGCTCCCGCAGCGAGCGCCCGACCGTGGCCCGCATGATCTCGGCGACGATCGGCGCGGGCGTGTAGTAGACCCCGGCCGCAGCTCGCCCTCCGCGGGCCCGGACGAGCCGCGCGCGGCCGGAGGGGCACGCCAGCCGGTGCCCAGCGATCCCCTCGTAGAGCGTGCCGAGCAGACGCACGGGCACCACCCGGTAGTCGATCCGGCCGTGCCCAGGCAGCTCGGTCAGATCGCGCAGCAGCCCGGCGAGCAGTGCCTGGTCGAGCCCGCGCCGCCGTGTCAGGCGCTCGCCGGCCTCGAACAGCTCCGGCGCAGGGCTGCGCCGCGCCGCCGCTGCGAAGAGCTCGTGGAGCCCACCCCAGCTAGCGCTGTCGGGCGCCTGCGCCGCCTCGACGCCCGGAACGAGGCCGCGGGCACCGGCGAGCAGCAGCGCCACGACACCGAGCAGCAGCCGCGAGCCGTCGTCGTACAGCTGCGCCGTGTCGCCCGCGGGAGCCGACGCCCCCTCCAGGCCCGCGCACAGGCGCGCCAGCGCGCCGGATGACCGCAGCACAGCCTGGGCGATGTGTTTCTCAGCTGCGGGCTCGATAGCAGCCACTGCCTTCAAACGGCGCAACGTGCGCAGCGATGGGCTCGGGGGAGCCAGTCTCCCCGCACCCCCAGGAGGGATTTGGAGAGGCAGGGCCTCCCCAGAGAAAAAGCGAAAAGCGCATCAACCTCTGCCGGTAGCAGCATTATACATCCAGGACTTACGCAGGCGGTGCGCTTCAGGGCGAGTTGCAGCACACCAGCCGTACGTCTTAAACGCACTGCCCGTTGCGCTGCAGCACAGCAGCCGCTCGTCTCAGCCACACTGGGCATTGCAGTGCACCAGTCTGTGCTTGGGGCACGGGCATCGATGGAGGTGGGCATGACAACGGGCAGACCGCCACGCTACGCGTTCCCTTGCGGGTCCAGGGCCTGCGGCCCTGGCGCGGGTGGTGCAGGAGGGCCGGCGCTGGCCCTCCTGCCCGGGTGCAGGGCGGAGCGCCTGCATGAGCGCCCACGGGATGCACCAGGTCACTGGCGGAGCGCCTGCACAAGCGCCTGCGGAACACGCCTGGGTGCAGGACGGACCACCGCGTGAGTCCTGTGATTCATCCAGGCCACTTTCAACCAATTCCTCGGGCGGGTGCGGATATTCATCGAATTGTCAAATCATTGTCGAAGAGCTGTGCTACTATTGCCGTGCAATGCCTGACGATCTGCCATCACGCGCCCTGCGCCGCACCTTCGCGCGCATCATCACAGCTCTGTGCGTCACGCTAGCGCTGCTGGCGCACCTCCCCTCGGCTGCCACAGCGTCGGGCGGCTCAGTGCGCGCGATCGTCATGCTGCGGCTCCCCCCGGCGATCAGCGCCAGCGACCCCGCTCAGCAGCAGGCGGCGGTGGCGCAGGCGCAGAAGCGCTTCTTCGCGAACGCAGCGGCCAGGCACGGCGCCCGGGAGATCGCGCGGGCGGACGCGCTGCCGCTGATGGTGGTCGAGATCGACCGCGCCGCGCTCCCCACGCTCGCGAGCGACCCCGCGGTCGCTGCCGTCGAGGAGGACCGGCTGGCGGCGCCGGCGCTCAGCGACAGCACGCGGCTCATCGGCGCGACCGAGGCCTGGGCGCAGGGCGAGACCGGCGCGGGCCAGACGGTGGTCGTGCTCGATACCGGCGTGGACCTCGAGCACCCCTTCCTGCGCGGTGCCCTGGTCGACGGCGCCTGCTTCTCCACCCACGCCGTTGGCAGCAAACCCTCGTCCAGCCTCTGCCCGAACGGCAAGACTGAGCAGTACGGGCTCGCCGCCGGCGCCGCGTGCCCCGCCAACATCTACGGCTGCAACCACGGCACACTCGTCGCTGGCATCGCCGTCGGCCGGGACTCGGCCGAGCAGCTCTCCGGCGTCGCGCCCGGGGCGGACCTGGTCTCGGTGCAGGTCTACTCGCGCTTCAGCGGCGCCTCGTGCAGCAGCTTCGGGCACCCGGCGAACTGCGCGCTCTCCTGGACGAGCGATCAGCTGCGCGCGCTCGACTGGGTGTACGGCGTGCTGCGGCGCACCCGGCCGGTCGCGGCCGTCAACCTCAGCCTCGGCTCCGGCCTATACGCGTCGCCGTGCGACGGGGAGTACCCGGCGACACAGCAGGCGATCGCGCGCCTGCGCGAGGCGGGCATCGCGGTCGTGGTGGCCGCCGGCAACAATGGGAGCCCCGCATACTTGAGCGCCCCGGCCTGCCTCTCCGGGGCGATCGCCGTCGGCGCGACTGATATCGCCGACACGGTCTCCCCTCACTCGAACAGCTCGCAGGCGCTGGCCCTGCTCGCCCCCGGCGTCTCGATCCGCACGTCGCTCCCCGGCGGGATCTACGGGGTGAGCAGCGGCACCTCGATGGCCGCGCCGCACGTGGCCGGCGCGTTCGCAGTGCTGCGCGCCGCACGCCCCGCGGCGACGGTGGACGAGATCTTCGGCGCGCTCACTGCGACCGGCGTGCCCGTCACTGACCCGCGCAACGGCCTGGTGCGGCCGCGCATCCAGATCGACGAGGCGCTCGCGCGCCTGACCACTGATGGCAGCCAGGCGCCGGTAGATCCGCCCGATGAGCAGGCGCCCGTGGGCTCGCCGCTCGCGTTCTCCACCCAGTCGCTCGAGTTCGGCTACCAGGAGGTCGGCACCACGAGCGCGCCGCTCCAGCTCAGGCTCGCCAACCACGCGGCCGTGGCGCAGGAGATCGGCGGTATCGCGCTGGCCGGCGACTTCGCGCGCGCGGGCGGGAGCTGCCCGGAGACGCCCGGCACGATCCCGGCTAGGGCGAGCTGCACGGTCGAGATCGTCTTCACGCCGACCAGCGCCGGCCGGCGCACCGGCGCGCTCACGATCACCGGCGCCACGCTCGCCACCCCTTCCAGCGTCGCCCTCGCGGGCACCGGCTTCCTGCCCCTCCCCGCGCGCGTCTACGTCCCCCTGGCTGCGCGCTAGCCACGCGCCCGCACCCCCGGCAGCGCGAAATTAGAACGCGTGTGCGCAAAATCATTTACACTTTCCTTTGACCAACTACTTGATCTTTTGTTCGCACGCTGCTATACTCGGAACACGTGTTCAGCATTTTTGTTCTGAGTGCTGCGAGGGGGGAAGAGTGCGTGCGATGCGAGAGAGTCGAGTGCCGGGCGCGGCGAGCGGCGAGACGCTGGTCCGAGCGGATGTGAGCGACGCGCCGCTGGTGGCCGCGCCCATCGCCGTGATCGGCAGCCCCAACTCCACCACCCAGTTCACCGTCGACATCCTCGAGACGGCGCGCGACCGGGCGCTCGACCACGCCTGGGTCACCTTCGAGGTGGTGGAGCGCTTCAACGGCCGCGCCTACCGCAAGCGCGCGCTCTGCCAGCTAGGCGGGATCGTCACGCGCAACCGCTGGCACGAGGACCCGGTGATCCGCGCCGTGATCAAGCACCAGGGGGCGCTGCCGGCGCTCTCGGGCGAGAGCGACCTCACCGCCGCCCAGCTCACCGCCCTCGGCGTCTTCCTGCTGGACGAATCGGGCCGCGTCGTGCGGCGCACCACCCTCTCCACCCCGCCGCCCTCCGGCACGCCGGTCTACCCGGCCGACGCCGCGACGCTCCAGGACCTGGTCCACACTGAGCCCGGCATCTTCTACGCCGGCCAGTCGCCGGGGGATGGCCTGCCGGTGCCGCTCACGCTGCGCCACTTCGGCCCGACAGAGCAGGGCGGCTTCGGCGAGGCGGTGATGATCGGTATCTTCGGCCAGACCCGCTCGGGGAAGTCGATCCTCGCCGCCCAGCTGCTGGCCGGCTTCGCCGCGAACCGCGACCTGGGCATCCTGGTGCTCGACCCGCAGGGGGAGTTCGGGCGGGACCGCTTCGCCGCCGGCGACCACCGGGTGGACTTCAGCATCAAGCGCCTGCTGGCGAACCTGCGCCACAGCCGCACCGCGCACGTCCTCTCGACCGACGACGTCGCGCTGGAGGGGGCCGAGGCCTTCACCGAGGTGCTGCGCCGGGCCGGCTTCTTCGAGAGCCTCGGCTTCAAGGGCGCCAACAAGGAGCGCGAGGCCGCCGAGCGGCTCGCCGGGCTGCTCAGCGAGCTCACCGACGCATCCGGGCGCAGGCGGCCCATCCGCGACCTGCGCGCCGCGGACCTGCCGCTGCTGGTGAAGGACCTGGCGCGCTTCGCCGACGTGATCTACGCCACCCGCCCCGGCACTACGCCCGGCGAGGGGCAGCGCGCCGCCGACGTGCTCGCCCGCTACAACCTGGACGAGCTGCGCCTGCGGCGGGTGTGGGAGGAGTCGCTGCGCGCCTTCCGCACCGACGACGGCCGCACGCCGCTCTCGCAGGTCATCCAGAAGGTGCTGCAGGACCGCGCCGTCGTCGTGCTGTCGTTCGCCCAGGACGGAGCCGACCAGACGCCCTACTTCCTGCTCAACGAGATCCTCACCCGCCTGCGCCATGTGATCCACCGCTCGTTCCAGAACGGCCAGACCTCCAACGCGCTGGTGCTGCTGGACGAGGCGCACCTCTTCGCCGGCGAGCACGCCGCGGAGAGCGCCGACGGCGCCCGCACCCGCGCCCTGCTGGCCCAGAGCATCCGCATGACCGGCAAGTACGGCGTCGGCTGGATGTTCGTCACCCAGACCCTGCACGACTTCGACAAGACCATCCTGCGCCAGCTGCAGGTCAAGATCTTCGGCCAGGGCTTCAAGCTCGGCGCGGACCGCGAGTACGTCGAGACCGAGCTGGGCAAAGAGGGGTTCGCCCGCTACTGCTCGCTCCCCGACCCTAAGCGCACCGGCCGCTACACCTTCATGGTCACCGGCCCGATCGTGGCGCTCGGCAGCCTCGGCACGCCCCTGGTGCTGCAGGGCTTCCGCGCCGCCGACGACCTGGCGCGCGCCAACCCGCACTGCTTCAACCTCTAGCCGGGCGGCGGAGTGGCTGTGCTCCGCCTCCCCAGCCCTCCGGTCAGCGCCCGACCATCGGCAGGTAGACAAACGGCTCGTGCCCCACATCCGCCTCAGAATCGGCCGTACTCGTCGGCGTGCTGGTGGCGGTCGCCGTGGGAGTGGAGGTGCGCGTCGGGGTCGGGAACGGCGGCACGTCAGTCAGGCCGGCGTCGACATGCGTGATCGAGATCACATTCGGGGCGATGGTGAACACATCGGTGAAGCCGAAGTTGATGCCAGAAGGGTTGATGTCGCTGTCCAGCAGGTTATCCCCGCCGGCCTGGTCCTTCGGTGAGAAGCCGACCCCGCTCACCGGGAGCAGCACCCGCACCCGGTAATCGCCCGGCACCGGCGCCACCAGCGTGTAGTTACCGTTGGCGTTGGTCACCGTCTGATCGATCAACAGGATCTTAGAGGCGTTCCAGAGCTGCACGATCACCCCGTCGACCCCCGGCTCGCCAACGTCCTGCTTGCCGTCCTTGTTCAGGTCGTGCCACACGAAGTTGCCGATGTTCACCGGCGTCGGCGTGCGCGTCGGGGTGGGCGTGCGGTACTTGATGATGCCGGCGTCGACATGCGTGATCGAGATCACATTCGGGGCGATGGTGAACACATCGGTGAAGCCGAAGTTGATGCCAGAAGGGTTGATGTCGCTATCCAGCAGGTTATCCCCGCCGGCCTGGTCCTTGGGCGAGAACTGGTCGCCGAGCGCCGGGAGCAGCACCCGCACCCGGTAATCGCCCGGCCCCGGCGCCGTCAGCGTGTAGTTGCCGCTGGCGTTGGTCACCGTCTGAGCGATCAACAGGGTCTTAGAGGCGTTCCAGAGCTGCACGGTCACCCCGCTGATGCCCGGCTCGCCAACGTCCTGCCGCCCGTCGCCGTCCCGGTCGTCCCACACGAAGTTGCCGATGTTCGGCGGAGTCGGCGTGCGCGTCGGGGTGTGCGTGGCGGTGAAGATCGGGATAATAATGGTTATCTTCTCGACTGGCCCAGAGCTCTCATCGGAAATCGGCGTCCACGCTGCCGGCGCCGGTTCTGAGGGAAGCTCCTGGGCGCGCGCGGGCTGCGCGGGGGCGGGGGCGGTCATGAAGGCCAGCGAGGCCCAGAGCGCCAGCGTGACACAGGCAGCGACGATGGCGCGAAACGCACGCGAGCGCAGATCCATGGCAATCTCCCTCTATGCAGGCAACGGAGCGCGGGAAAGAAGGACTTCGGATAATCTGCGGCCGCCGAATCTCGCTGTGGTAAGAAGCCCTGGGTTGCTGTAGGCGGAGCGGGCGACACGACCGCGCAGTTCTTTACACTTACTAAACGTATCAGCCGGGCCGAATGGTACGCAGATATACCGCGTGCCGCGTGGTACAATGTGGCTACGAGGGCTTTTGCGAGAAAGGTGTTCCCTGTGACAGACACAGCTTACGATGTCGTCGTTGTCGGCGCCGGGCCGGGGGGCTACGTAGCTGCCATCCGCGCGGCGCAGCTCGGTCTCCGCACCGCCGTCGTCGAGCGGCAGTTCCTGGGCGGCGTGTGCCTCAACGTCGGCTGCATCCCGACCAAGGCCATGCTGCACTCGGCCGAGCTCGTGGAGGAGGCCCGCGAGGCCAAGCGCTTCGGCGTGGTCATCAAGGACGTCTCGGTGGACTGGGAGGGCGTGCTGAAGAACAAGGACGCGGTGGTCAAGCAGATGACCGGCGGCGTCGGGTTCCTGATGCGCAAGAACAAGATCGACGTCCACATGGGCACAGCGCGCCTGGTGGACCGCGGGCGCCTCCAGGTGACCGACGGCGACGGCAAGCAGTCCGAGCTTGCCACCAAGAACGTGATCATCGCCACCGGCGCCCGCCCGCGCGACCTGCCGCAGATCGGCGGCGTGTTCGACGGCGACCGGATCCTCAACTCCTACCAGGCGCTCTCGCTCAAGGAGCTGCCGAAGTCCATCCTGATCATCGGCGCCAGCGCGATCGGCTGCGAGTTCGCCTCGATGTTCCGCTCGTTCGGCGCGGAGGTCACGCTGGTCGAGGCGCTGCCGCGCATCGTGCCGGCCGAGGACGAGGAGATCAGCGCCGAGCTGACGCGCAGCTTCCAGCGCCGCGGCATCAAGATCATGGCCGGCGCCAAGCTTACGGAGATCAAGGCCGAGGGCGACCACATCACGGCGCAGATCACCGACGCCGAGGGCAAGCAGCAGACGGTGACGGCCGAGCGGGCGCTGCTGGGGATCGGCATCACGCCCAACACCAAGGAGCTCGGGCTGGCCGAGCGCGGGATCGAGACCGACGAGCGCGGCTTCATCAAGGTGGACGCGACCATGCGCACCACCGCCGATGGGATCTACGCGATCGGCGACTGCGCGCTCACCACGCCCTGGCTGGCGCACAAGGCCAGCGCCGAGGGCATCCTGGCGGCCGAGGCGATCGCCGGCCACGCCACGCACCCGATCGAGTACGGCAAGATCCCCGGCTGCACCTACTGCACGCCCGAGATCGGCAGCGTCGGCCTGACCGAGGCCCGCGCGCGCGAGCAGGGCTACGACGTGAAGGTCGGCAAGTTCCCGTTCTCGGCCAACGGCAAGGCGACCATCCTCGGCCAGCGCGTCGGCTTCGTCAAGATCGTCGCCGAGAAGAAGTACGACGAGGTGCTCGGCATCCACATCATCGGCCCGCGGGTCACCGAGCTGATCTCCGAGGGCGGCCTGGCGCTCTCGCACGAGGCCACCGCCGAGTCGCTGATGCGCACGGTGCACGCCCACCCGACGCTGTACGAGGCGATCGGCGAGGCGGCCCACGCGGCAGCCGAGGGCGCCGCGATCCATATCTGAGAGGAGCGAGGCGGCCGCCGCCTGAGCGGGCGTCTCGCCGGAGGCGTGGAGGGCCCGCAAGCCCTCCACGACCCCATCTCTCTCACGCTCTGCGGCGGTCTATCGCCGCACTAAGCGACAGCGACTGCCATGCCGATCATGATCAACCTGACCTCCGCGGAGCACGGGGGCACCAAGCTCTCGTGCGGCACCCACGAGGGCTGCGGAGTGGACTGCGACTGCGGCTGCCCGTACACGGGCATGGAGGAGAAGGGGCGCGTCGAGCTGATCGCCGACGTCGAGGCGCGCTACCCGAACGAGTGGCTGGCGTTCGTGATCCCGGCCGGCGAGGACGAGTACGCCCCCGAGCGCGGCATGCTCGTCGTCCACAGCCCATCGGACGACGAGGTCTTCGAGGCGGTCACGCGCATCACCCACAACCAGGTGGTGCACGTGTACTTCAACGGCTCCCAGGACTCGTTCTTTGAATCGATCGGCGTGTCCGACGGGGCGCCGTAGAGACGCCCCGCCGGAGGGCCGTGGAGCCCATCACGGCCCCGCGAACCCGCTGTACTCCGGGTCCACCGCCTGCGCGCACTCGGCGCGCCCCCCGCCGCCGCGCACGCACTCGAGGAACTGCTCGCTCAGCTCCTGCGCCTGCTCCAGCTCCAGCTCCAGGCTCGCGCCCTGCAGCGCGCGGTCCACCGCTCGGTAGAACCAGTACGGGTCGAGCGCCAGCGCGCCGCTCTCCTCGGACTGAACCGGCGGGCGCTCCAGCGCCTCGCGGTAGGCGGCGTAGACCTCGGCCGCCCCCGGCCGCGCCTGGGCCTGGAACTCCGGCGCCTCCGCCAGCGAGCGGCGCGCCGGGAACGCCCCCTGCAGCAGCGACGTGGTGGCGCTCAGCCGCTTCAGCCACGCCCAGCACGCATCGGGCGCCGCGCTCCCGGCCGAGATGAACATGCCGCTCACGCGCACGTCGTTGGCGGTCACGCCCCCCTCGCCCAGCGGCGGCGGCGCGATCGCCCGCGTGAACGCCGGCCGCTCAGGCCCGCCGATGCGGATCCGCACCAGCCCCGGCCCGAAGTCGAACCACATGCCGACCCGCCCGGTCTCGATCAGCTCGAGGGCCGCGCCGACCACGAACGGCTCGCTGCGGCTGTAGCCGCTCAGCTCGGTATGCGGCGACGTATTCTGCAGCAGGTCGATGAAGTACCGCACCGCCTGCACGACCGGCTCCTCGGTCAGCGCCGGCCGCAGCGTGTCCCCGCTGCCCTCGGTCAGCCGCACGCCCGCCCGGTCCAGGAAGAAGCGCAGGTCCTCGGTCCCGATGCCGGCGGAGGCGAAGCCGTAGGTCTTGTCGCGCTCGTCCGTGCCGGTCGTGAGCGTCTGCGCCGCCTGCAGGAAGTCGTCCAGCGTCCAGTCGGCGCGCGGCGGCTCCAGGCCCGCCGCCTCGAAGGCGTCCTGGTTGTACGTCACCGCCCGCAGCGTCGCGCCGTACGGCAGGCCGCGCAGCGCCCCGTCCCGCTCGAAGGGCGCCAGCAGCGCCGCCGGGTAGTCGTCGATCAGCGCCTCCCCGCCGGCCGCGACCTCGGCGTCGAGCAGCGGGCGCAGGTCGAGCGTGCTGGTGAGCGGGTCGCCGGCCTGCGGCGGGATCGGCAGCATGAAGCAGTCGGCCTGCTCCGCCACCCTGGCCGCATTCAGCGGCCCCTCCATGAACCCGCCCTGCACGTCCACGTACACCGACCCGTTCTCGCGGTTGAACTCGCGCGCCAGCTCGCGCAGCTGCGCCGTGTCGAACCCCGGCGCCATGAAGGTCACGGTCGTCGCGCCGGCCGGGGCCACGTCCGGCTCGGGGACCGACACCGCCACCGGCGGCCCGGGCGTCGGCGTCGGCTCGACCTCCGCCAGGCGCTGCTCGAACGTCGCCTGGGCCTCGACGAGCGCCTGGGACGGCTCCGCGCCGCCGAGCACAGCCTGCAGCGCGCCCGCCAGCGCCTGGCGCAGGGGCACGTCGTGCGCCCGCGCCCGCCCCGCGGCTGCGCGGCGTGCCAGGCCGGCCTCGATCGCCGCCGTGGCCTCGGCGTCCAGGCCGTTCCAGAAGCCGCTCTGCTCGGCCAGCGATTTGCGGGCCGGCAGGGTGCGGCCGCCGCCGATCAGCACGACGTTTCCCGGCCGGCGGATCTCCTGCCGGCTCAGGAAGGACAGCCAGCGCCAGGCCTCGCGCGGGTGCTGGGTGCCGCTGCTGATCACGTAGCCATTCGTCTCCACGCTCGCCCCACCGGGCAGCGCGGGCTCCGGCAGCGGCGCCAGCCCGGAGTTCACCTCCGGCGCGCTCCCCGGCCGAGTCACGAGCAGCCCGTCGGGCCACATCGCCGCCCGCCCCGAGCTGATCAGCTCCTGCATGCGCCCGAAGCCCTGCGGCCCCTCCTGCTCGGCGGCGAACAGCCCGCCGCTGTCGAAGAGCTGCTCGATGCGCTCGAGCGCCGCCGCCACCTCCGGGCGGTCGAGGCGCGCCACCTCCTCGCCGACCGCCAGCGGGTCGTCGGCCGCCGCAAGCGCCCCGTAGAGCGCCATCAGCCCGGCATCCGGCGCGACGAAGCCGTACACGTCCACCTCGTCGCCGCGCTTGCTCGCCAGCCGCTCGGCGGCCCCCAGGAAGTCCTCCCAGGTCCAGTCCGGCGTCGGCGTCGCCAGGCCGGCGGCGTCGAAGAGATCCCGGTTGTAGGCCAGCAGCGGCACGCCGATCGTTCGCGGCAGCACGTACACGGCGCCGTCGAGGCTCGCCGCCTCGAACGCGCCGGGGTAGAAATCGTCGCGGTCGAACGACGGGTCGGCGTCCATCAGCGGCGCGAGGTCGAGCAGCAGGCCGCTCGCCAGGTCCTCGGCGCGCACGAAGAACGGCGCCGCCGTATCCGCCGCGCTCACCGTCTCCCGCAGCACCTCGGCGGGGTCGAAGTCCCCCCCGCGCGGCATGCCGACCTCGTCGAGCGAGACGAAGCGCACCTGCACGTCGGGGTTCTCGCTGTTGAACGCGTCGATCAGCGGCTGGTAGGCGCCGCGCTCGAACTCGGGCGCCGCGAAGCCGATCGTCACCGGCTCAGCTCCGCCGTTCGCCGGCTCGCTCACCGGCGAGGCGCCAGGCGCCTGCGGAGACGGAGCGCCGCCCGGAGCGCCGGGCAGGCCGCCAGCGCAGGCGGCGAGGACGAATGCCGCGAGCAGGAGCCACGCGGCACACGGGCGCTTGTGCATACAGCTTCTCCTTCGGTTGACACGAGTGACGCGCTGCGGCGGGCCGCCCACGCGAGCGAGGAGCGGCAGCGGAGCGCAGGGCCAGCCCACCGCGCGACTTCTGTCCGTTGCGGTCACACGGATCAGCGTAGCAGAGGAGCGGTAAAGAAGTGATGAAGAAGCGATCAGAGAGCTGTTAGAACGTGGCCGGCGCAGCCGCCCGCTGTGGGAGGTGCAGCCGCGCCGACCGCCTTCCTTACGGGGAGATTAGGCGGGCGCGGCGCACCGGGGAGAAGAACACCGCCGCCACGCCGAAGATCAGGAAGCGGCGGGCTGCGAGCCCGCCACGCTTCCCGACAGAATCAGGGATGGTTCGGGTCGTCGTGGCGCTCGAAGGTGTTATCGTCGTAGAGGACGTAGATCGTCGGCCCGCGGCCCAGGCCCTGCGAGCTCCAGATCATCACGCCGTGCTCGAAGGGCTGGCGCGCCCCGTCGAACAGCCCGGCCTCGGGCGCCGTGCCCTGCCCGAGCGCCTCGCGCACGTCGGCGTTGTAGCCCCACACCAGGCCGAAGCCGCCGATCGGGATCACGCGCCCGTTCCCGGGGTCCGGCGCGGGCGTCGGCGTCGCCAGGCCGGCCAGGTCGTCCTCCCGGAAGACGCGCCAGGTGCCGGTCTCGATCCCGGCCAGCACGTAGATCAGCTCGAGCGGCTGGAAGTAGTACATGCTGCCCCGCTCGAACGGCTGCTCGGCGATCTGGCCGCCGACCTCAGCGCGCGTCGGGCAGCCGAGCCGCTCGCGCACCACCTCGTTCTGCTCCCACAGCGCGCCGAACCCGCCGGCGAACGACACGGCGCACGGGGTGGGCGTGAGCGTCACCGTCGGGGTGTCGGTGACCGCCGGCTCGCTGGTGACGGTCGGGGTGACGGTCTCGGGCGTTGGCGTCGGCGTCTCCGGCGTGGGCGTCGGTGTCTCCGGCGTGGGCGTCGGCGTCTCCGGCGTGGGCGTCGGCGTCTCCGGCGTGGGCGTCGGCGTCTCCGGCGTGG
>CALJIC010000331.1 GCA_937974195.1 uncultured Roseiflexaceae bacterium
GCCGGGGGCGGAGCCCGCCAGCAGCCGCCCCAGGCCCGGTATAATCAGCGCCGCTCGAGCCGATATGAGATAGAGGAGACCCGATGACTGAGCGCGAGACACGGCGGGCGCCGGAGGTCCACGTCACCGATATCATCCTCCCCAACCAGACCAACAACTTCAACACGATGTTCGGCGGCGAGGTGATGGCGCTGATGGATAAGGCCGCGGCGATCGCTGGGCTGCGATTCTGCCGCAGGCCGCTGGTCACCGCCTCCAGCGAGCGGATCGACTTCCGCACCCCGATCCACGCCGGCGAGATCATCGAGGCGGTCGCCAAGGTGATCTACGTCGGCCGCACCTCGATGATCGTCCGCGTCCATATCTTCGCCGAGCACCCGCTGCAGGGCGAGGTGCGCCTGTGCACCACCGGCTACTTCTCGATGGTCGCGGTGGACGACCAGGGCCACGCGGTGCCGGTGCCGAGGCTGCTCCTGGAGACGGGCGAGGACTACGCCGAGTGGGCGACCGGCGAGGAGATCCGCCGCGCGATCGACGCCCGGCGCGGTGTGTAGCGCTCGGCCGCTGCGGCGGGCGCCCTAGAGCTGCGTGGCGATCGCATCGGCCAGCTCTTCGGGCTGCGGGGCGTCGCGCCAGCCGTGGCGCACGATGATCTCGCCGAGCCGCACCCACTGGCCCGCCCGCTGCCAGTCGAGCTGCTCCTGGAGCGCCCACGCGAGCTGCGCCGGCGTGAGCTGGGCCTGCAGGAGCAGCCGCTCGCCGATGAAGCGCGGCGCGGTGGCCGGGTTGTGCAGCAGGCGCTCGCGAAACTGCTGGAGCAGCACGGCGCTGACCACCGGGGCCGGCACGAGGTCACGCGCGACCACCGTGAATCCGAGCGGGACCCGGCTCCGCAGCGGTAGCGCCGTGTGCAGCTGCACGACGCTGGCGAGCTGATCCGAGGTCAGGTAGCCCAGGTGAACCAGGTAGTCGCCCAGCCGGGCGTTCGGCGCGCCGGTGGGGTGCGTTCGCGCCGGGGGGTGGGGCGGCGGGAAGCGCCGCATCGTCTGGCGCAGCAGCTGCAGGATCTCGTTCCGCAGCTGTGTGACCCGCGCGCTGCTCTCGATCGCGGCCCGCGCTGCGGTGACCGGCGCCCTCGGCAGCTGGACCTGTGTTGGCGGGGCGGGCGCGGCGTGCGCCGCCGGGGCCGCCGGGAGCATCTCCAGCACTCGCTGGAGATCGGCGGGCTCGACTGGCTTGGACAGGAACGCCGCGGCGCCGATCGTCCGCGCGAAGGTCGCCGCGTCTGGGTGGGTCGACATCAGGATCAGCGGCGGCAGGGTGCGGTTGTGCGCGCGGGCCTGGGCGCGCAGGTGCCGGGCGACGTCGCTTCCGCTGAGCGTCGGAAGCTGGTAGTCCAGGATGATGGCGTCCCACTGGTGCTGCGGGAACAGCGCGAGCGCCTGGCTGGCATTCGCGGCCTCGACGACCTGGGCGCTGGGGCAGCACAGCTTCAGCAGCGAGCAGAACGACGTACGGTACAGATCGTGGTCATCGACGACTAGGAAGGTGCGCTTCATGGCGGTGGTCCTTTGCGAGGCGACGATGCGCATCTTCCTATGTACCGTTGTCGTAGGGGCGCCGATACGCCTGGTGATACGATTCGCCGTTAGCTCTCCGGCCGGGCTGGCGGTGTGCGCTGCCGGCGGCGAATTCGGCTGCCTGCAGCACGGCCGCCCCTTCCTGCAGCCCGGCGGCGCGGCTCGGTCGGCGTGGGGCTGAGCGACCTGCGCGGTCGCTTCGAGCAGGGCGCGAGCGGCGAGGCGTTCGGCGCTGAGGCGGAGTCTCAGCCAGATTCGCCGAGCGCTTCGACTGCGTAGGAGATGTCGAGGGGATGGGCGCTGCTTCGGGCGCGCCTACACGCCGAACAGCTCCAGCTGCTGCACGTGGTGGTCGCTCTCCCAGGTGAAGGGCAGGCGCCGCGGCAGGGCGTGGACGCTCAGGCAGCGCACCTGGTTGAGCGACAGGACGCCGTTGACGACCTTGAGGGCGATCTGGGGCGAGTTGGCCTGCTCCGACAGGTGGGCCAGCCAGGCGGTGCGCCGGCGGCCATCGGCGGCGACGCGCGCCAGCAGCCTGCCGGCCTCGACGTTGTCCAGGTGGCCGAGCGGGCTGTAGATGCGCTGCTTCACCGGCCAGGCGTAGGGCGCGGCGCGCAGCCGCTCGTAGTCGTGGTTGGCCTCGAGCACGACCAGGTCCGCCTCGCGGAGCGACTCGGCCACCGTCGAGTCCCAGCTGCCGAGGTCCACGGCGATGCCGACGCACCAGCCGCCGGCGCGGATGAGGTACCCGACCGGCGCCGCGGCGTCGTGGGGCACCGGGAAGCTGCGCACCTCGAAGGCGCCGGCCGCGCAGGTCTCGCCCACCTCCAGGCGGCGCAGGGCCACGCCGTCGAGCGCCTGGCCGAGCGCGGCGGCCGTGGGGGAGTTGGCCACCACCGGGACGCCGTAGCGGCGCGCGAGCGGCCCGGCGCACTGCGCGTGGTCGGTGTGCTCGTGGGTCAGCAGGATGCCGCGCAGGTCGCTGGGGGTGAGCCCGCAGCCGCGCAGCTGGCGCTCCACCGCCCGCTGCGAGACGCCGCAGTCGACCAGCAGCGCATCGGGGCCACACTGCACCAGCAGCGCGTTGCCGCTGCTGCCGGACGCCAGGGAGGTGACGCGCAGGACCATGGTGTGTCTCGTTCGTACAGCTGTGCGAGTTGTCGCCGCAAGTCTACCACAGAAATCTCCCCGGGGTTGCACGAATCTCGCCCCGTTTCGGGGCGATGTTCCCCTGCGGCCGGCGTCCCGTGGCTCTCATCCGCCCGTGCTATAATGGGCGGCCGTTGCAGCGTCGCAGCCGATCTCAACGCGGAGCGCGAACCGATGCAGCGCGCCGGCCTGTGCCGCGCCGCAGTGGAGCCTGATCCATGGACCGAATTCTCGTCACCGAGCAGATTGCCGAGGAGGGCCTCGAGCGGATGCGCGCCGCCGCCCACGTGGACCTGCGCCTCGGGCTGGACCGCTCCGAACTGCTCGCCATTCTGCCAGAGTACGATGCGCTGGTTGTGCGCAGCGCCACCAAGGTCACGAGGGAGGTGCTCGCCGCCGGCACGCGCCTGCGCGTCGTCGGGCGCGCCGGCACCGGTGTGGACAACATCGACGTCGAGGCCGCCACCGAGCGCGGCATCCTGGTGGTCAACGCCCCGGCCGCCAACAGCGTCGCCGCCGCCGAGCTGACGATCGCCTTCATCATGGCGCTGGCGCGCCACCTGCCGCAGGCCCACAACTCGCTCGTCAGCGGCGCGTGGGAGCGCGGGGCGTTCATGGGGATCGAGGTGCGCGGCAAGACCCTCGGCCTCGTCGGGCTCGGCCGCATCGGCGGCGAGGTCGCCCGGCGCGCCCGCGGCCTGGAGATGAGCGTCCTGGCCTACGACCCGGTGGTCTCGACCGACCGCGCCGCCCAGCTCGGCGTCACGCTGGTCTCGCTCGACGAGCTGCTGGAGCGCAGCGACTACGTCTCGGTCCACGTCCCGCTGACCGAGTCGAACCACCACCTGATCAACGCCAGCCGGCTGGCGCGCATGAAGCCGGGCGCCTACCTGATCAACGCGGCCCGCGGCGGGATCGTCGACGAGGCGGCGCTGTTCGAGGCCCTCGAGCGCGGCCAGATCGCCGGCGCTGCGCTCGATGTCTTCGAGCGGGAGCCGCCGCACGGCAGCCCGCTGGTCGGGCACCCGAAGGTGATCGTCACGCCGCACCTGGGCGCCTCGACGGTCGAGGCGCAGGCGGTGGCGGGGGTGGATGTGGCCGAGGGGGTGCTGGCGGCGCTCAGCGGCGGCACGCCGCGCTACGCGGTCAACGCGCCGTTCGTCCCGCCCGAGGAGTGGAGCGTCCTCGAGCCCTACCTGGCGCTCGGCCGCAAGCTCGGCGCGCTCTGCACCGGGCTGGTGCGCGACCCGGTGCGGGTCTACGAGATCGCCTACAGCGGCGAGCTGGCGAACGTCAAGACCGAGCCGGTGCGCCTGGCGGTGCTCCAGGGGCTGCTCACCGCGCTGTCCGACCAGCGGGTGACGCCGGTCAACGCGCCGCTCCTGGCGCGCGAGCGCGGCCTCAAGTACCGCGAGCTGACCTCCGAGGAGCCCGAGAGCTACGCCGGGCTGCTGGTGCTGCGCGCCATCACCGCGGACGGCCCGCGCGAGTTCGCCGGCACGATCATCCGCGGCGAGCCGCACGTCGTCGAGGCCGACGGCTTCTGGGTGACGTTCGTGCCCTCCGGGCCGATGCTCTTCACCTACCACCGCGACCGGCCGGGCATGATCGGGCGGGTCGGCACGCTGCTCGGCAAGGCCGACGTGAACATCGCCAGCATGGACGTCGGCCGGCTCGCGCCGCGCGAGCAGGCGATGATGGTGCTGCGCCTCGACGAGCCGGTGCCGCCGGAGGTGATGGAGCGCCTCAAGCAGGAGGCGGATATCGAGCAGGCGTACACGCTCGTGCTGTGACGCCTACGAAAGCCGCGAGCCGAGAGTCTGAGCGATTAGCCCAGATTCTCGGCTCGCAGTTTTTCAGGCGGCCCGCCCTCTGTGAAGCGGTGCGGAGGCGTGGCCGCCGCGCCAGTTCGCTTCCAGCCCGCCGCTAGGCAGCCTCGGGGCGCGACGCCATCTGCAGCGCCTCGAGCAGCACCGCGGGCGGCTGGGCGCCGCTGATCCCGTAGCGGCCATCCAGCACGAAGAACGGCACGCCGCTGATCCCCAGCTCGCGGGCCTCGCTGATGTCGGCCAGCACCTCGTCGCGGGCCGCGTCGCCGCGCAGCTGCGCCTCGAGCTGCGCCCGGTCCATCCCGCGCCGGGCGCCGAGCTCCAGCAGCACCTCCAGGGCACCGATGTCCTGCCCGTGCTCGAAGTAGGCCGCGTACACGTCGTCCAGCAGCGCCGCCCGCTGTTCCTCCGGCGCCAGCTTGATCAGCCGGTGCGACAGCTCGGTGTTCGGCATGCGCGCGACCCGGTCGAAGTTGAACGTCAGCCCGACCTGCGCCCCCGCCTGGGTCGGCCGGGCGAAGAGCTGGTCCAGCGGTATGCGGTCGCCGAGCTTCGCCTGCATGTACGGCCGGAACTCGTACCCCTCCGGCGGGATGCCCGGGTTGAGGAAGAACGACCGGTAGCGCACCGTCGGCCGCTCGCCGTCCCACTGCTCTAGCGCGAGCTGGAGGTGGCGCTTGCCGATCCGGCACCACGGGCAGACGGTATCCTGAAAAACCTCGATCTCCATCACAGCTCCTTGTGACTCTTCCGTCCCGCCAGTATACCAACTCGGCCGGGGTGTCGCAAAGAGCGCGCTGGCGCCCTCCGGCTCCTGCGCGGCGTCGACGGGGAGCCGCGCGCCGGA